>NZ_JBFRIY010000043.1:0-16970 GCF_041468565.1 Shewanella sp. 10N.286.54.B9 | reverse complement strand
CCACTGCAAACCGCTGGCGTACCGCACATCAAGGTGAAACCACTGCAAACCGCTGGCGTACCGCACATCAAGGTGAAACCACTGCAAACCGCTGGCGTACCGCACATCAAGGTGAAACCACTGCAAACCGCTGGCGTACCGCACATCAAAGTTCTTAACCAAGCTGCGGCATAAAGGAGAATAAATTATGTTTGATTCAATTATGCAAATTCTAGGTCTCGCAAAACCAGCTCGTAAGAAAGTTAAGCTACCTGAAGGGCTAAATCACCTAGAAGTTATCCCTGCCAAAGGTTGGTGGAACTAAGTATCAGCTGAAATTTATGACGGGTAATACAAACAAAAAAAGGAGCTAAGCTCCTTTTTTTGTTTGTATCCATTACAGCTGTTCACATGTTAATGAATGTGCCCTGTTTACCCATCGCTTTACGATAAGCCAATTGCTTATGCGAATTAAGCAGCGGATAGGCAGCCGGGCCAAACAACGCGCCAGCGAATGCCCAGCGTTTTACTGGTAAACCAGCATTAAACGCTGCCTGTCCAAGTAAAAAACTAGATAAAACTAAAAATAAAACAATTGGCAATACCACTTACCTAAACCTCACATCAAATAAGTCAGCGTCCATACCTTAAAACCATTCAAGCTGGGCATTATATCCTCTCTAACACCTAAAAGAGAGTGTTTTTTAGTCAATTTATTGCCGCTTAATATAAAAAATGCGGCTATATGTAGCCGCATTGTTAATTTTTTGACACTTTTGAGGTTATTTAAGCATTACTTGAAGAAGTAGCTCTGCTCATTAACCATCTGCTTTAGTAATTCTGCAGGCGCGAAGCGGTCACCAAACTGAGATTGATATCCACTTAAGATCTCCACCAATTTAGCAGGGCCGAGCGTGTCAATGTAATGGAATGGACCACCTAAGAAAGGTGGGAAGCCAATCCCAAATATGGCACCAATATCACCATCTCGAGCCGAGGCAATTATGCCCTCTTCTAAACATCTCACCGCTTCATTAAGCATTTGAACTACACAGCGTTGAGCAAGCTCACTCGCATCACTATTTTGCCCCGGAGTTAACCCAAGTACTGTGTATACACTGCTGTCGACTTCTTTTGCTTTTTTCTTACTACCATATTGATAGAAACCCTTACCGTTTTTACGTCCTTTACGGTCATCAGCTAACAACTTATCAAATGCTGATGGCGCCTTGAAGCGCTCACCAAGTTCAGCTTCCAAAATAGGTGAAATTTTAGCGCCAACATCAATACCGACTTCATCAAGCAGTGTCATTGGTCCGACTGGGAAACCAAATTTTACCAAGGCTTTATCTAAATGTTCTACGCTCTGCCCTTCTAGCAACAGTTGAGCAGCTTCATTCATGTACAGAGCCAGAATACGGTTTACGTAAAAACCTGCGCCATCTTGAACCACAATAGGTGTTTTACCCTGTTTGCGTGCGAACGCAACCGTTGTGGCAATCGTCTCGGCAGAGGTTTTTTCATGGGCAATAACTTCAACCAACGGCATCTTTTCTACTGGCGAGAAATAATGCAAGCCAATAACGTTCTCAGGACGAGCTGCCGCTTCAGCAATTTGTGATATTGGCAGTGATGAAGTATTTGAAGCGAAAATGGTGTTTTCACCACATTCTCGTTCTACATCTTTAACCATTTGATGTTTAAGGGATAGATCCTCAAATACTGCCTCAACGACGATATCAGCATCTTTAATCCCTTTATATTCTGTCGTAGTGGTCATCAATGCCATCAAGTTATCACGCACAGCGGGTGTCATATGGCGGCGCTTAACACCTTTATCCAGCAACTTGTATGCGTAAGATAGCGCGTTACTTAAACCTGTCTCACTAATGTCTTTAACCCGAGCCGGAATTTTTGCTTTAGTAGTCGTTACAGAAGCAATACCGCCTCCCATCAAACCACCACCTAAGATCATCGCTTTTTTGACTTTACGAGGTTCGACATCACCAGCGCCAGTCTCTTTTTTCATTTCAGTCGTGGCAAAGAAAATACTTCTCAAAGCTTCAGATTCTTTCGACATAACTAGATCAGAGAAGTGACTTGCTTCCACTTCTAAACCTTTAATCATGCCTTTAGTCATACCTTGACGAACACAATCGATGATCTTGGCTGGAGCAGGATAATTGCCCTGGGTTTTCTTAGCGACTTGTTTACCAGCTTGATCAAAAATAATATTTCGGCCTGCACTGCTGCCTTCAAGCATTTTGTTGATAAATGTCTGCTTTTTCTTTTTGGCTGGGCGTTTGCCGGCCAACGCCATTTCAATCGCAGTGCGTATTAATATCGACTCAGGCACCGCATCATCGACTAAGCCCATTTTTACGGCTTGTTTAGGTCTGATCTGCTTACCCGTTAGCATCATATCTAATGCCGTTGTAATGCCGACCAAACGCGGTAAACGCTGAGTACCACCACCGCCAGGCAGTAAACCTAGTTGTACTTCTGGTACACCCATCATTGTTTTGCTATTTAAGCTACAAACTCGCTGATGACATGCGAGTGCCAACTCTAACCCACCGCCCAAACAAGCGCCATTTATCGCAGCAATGACTGGAATCGATAAGTTTTCTAGCTCATTAAAAACCACGTGTCCTTGCTGTGATAACAACTTAGCATCCACAGCGGTCTCACAAGCATCTAGCATTGATATATCGGCACCAGCAACGAAAGAGTCTTTCTTGCCAGACACCAACACTAAACCTTTGATACTGCTGTCTTGCTTAATTTCAGCAAGCATCTCACTAATCTCAGGGCCAAACTCACTGCGCAACGTGTTCATCGTCTCGCCAGGTACATCCATGGTCAAAATGGCAATACCATCTTCACGGCGAGCTAAATTAAATGTCTTTTCCATTTCAATTACTCCACTTCAACTATCATTGCTGCGCCTAAACCACCCGCTGCACATGCAGTCGCTAGACCCGTTCCACCGCCACGGCGCTTAAGCTCATGACACACTTGAGTGATCAGTCGTGTACCTGTTGCAGCAAAAGGATGTCCATAAGCAAGTGAGCCGCCTAATACATTAAATTTGCTCATATCGATCTCACCAATCGCGCGGTTACGACCAAGTTTCTCTTCGGCAAATTTCTTCGAACCAAACATCTGCATATTGGCTAATGTTTGTGCCGCAAACGCTTCATGCATTTCAATAAGCGTCAGATCTTCTAATTCCATACCCGCGCGCTTAAGTGCCATTGGCGTAGCATAGGAAGGTCCCATTAGCATATCTTGCCACACATCTATGGCAGTAAACGCATAACTCTTAATATAGCCAATTGGGGTATAACCTAGCGCTTTAGCACGGCCTTCACTCATTAACAATACCGCAGATGCACCGTCGGTTAACGGAGTACTGTTTGCCGCTGTAACCGAACCATGTTTGCGGTCAAACGCTGGTCGAAGTTTTGCGTAGGATTCAAGCTTAGAGTTCTCACGGATATTATTATCACGATCGATAAATGCTTTATACGGTGGTACATGAGCGGCCATCACTTCTTCGGCAAGCTTGCCAGCGTTCCATGTTTCAGTCGCTAACGTATGAGAGCGATGAGCCAATGCATCTTGGTCTGCACGACTAATGTTGTAAGTTTTTGCCATCTGCTCTGCCGTTTGCCCCATTGACAAACCAGTTGAATACTCGGCAACAGCAGGCGGCACAGGCAATAGATCTTTTAAACCTAAACGGCGGAAAATTGATAACTTCTGGCCAAAGCTACGTGCTTTATTGAGATCAACCAGCGCATGTGCAAGCTTTTTAGAGACGCCAATTGGTAATACTGAAGATGAATCAGAGCCCCCTGCGATACCGATTTCCATATTACCGGTCAAGATTGACTCTGCAACATTCACTGTTGATTGGAAGCTGGTTGCACAGGCGCGAGTGACACTATAGGCATCAGTACTGATATCCATGCCAGTACCCAAAACAATCTCACGCGCTATATTGGGTGCCGCAGGCATTTGTACAACTTGACCATATACAAGCTGTTCAATCAGTTTAGGGTCCAGTTCTGAACGTGAAATTAGTTCATTAACGACCATTTTGCCCATATCTAACGCAGATACGCCATGAAATGCGGTCGCTTGTTTAGCAAATGGCGTTCTTAATCCCGATACAATCGCGATTCGTTCGCCTCTAGCGTTAGTTAATTGCTGTCTTTCACTCATTTTTCGCCCTCTTGTTCTGCGTCGCTAACCCTTGAAGTTGCTCGCTTTTTTATATCCCTGAGAAACCTGCAAAATAACCAACAAACAGGTCTGACCATTAAAGTGTGATCTGATTCTAACTTTTAAATGAAAAATTTTAAACACTTGTTTGTTTTTTAACACTAGCCAAAACCCAATTGAATTATTTACCATAGAGGTTGTCCATAGTCTCTATACATAATAAATTGAGTACCATCATGCCTTTGAGTCGATTTCATGCACTACGCGAATACTTAAATACCGTTATTCTCGGACAACCGACATTAACTGAGAATTTACTGATAGCGCTCATCGCCGATGGACACTTACTGGTAGAAGGGCCTCCAGGCCTTGCTAAGACTCGTGCAGTTAAAGCTTTGTGTGACGGTGTCGAAGGCGACTTTCACCGAATTCAGTTTACCCCTGACTTATTGCCTGCGGATTTAACGGGCACAGATATTTATCGTGCTCAAACTGCTACCTTCGAGTTTGAAGCTGGCCCGATATTTCATAATCTAATACTGGCAGATGAAATTAACCGAGCCCCAGCAAAGGTTCAGTCTGCTCTGCTTGAAGCAATGGCAGAAAACCAAGTGACAGTTGGCAAGAATAGCTACCCACTGCCAGAGTTATTTTTGGTGATGGCAACGCAGAACCCACTAGAGAATGAAGGGACTTACCCGCTTCCAGAAGCACAGTTAGATCGCTTTTTGATGCACCTTAATCTTGACTACCCAAGTGCAGAAACAGAATTTGAAATTTTACGTTTGTCGCGTAACGAAGCATTAAAGCAAGAAATCCCGACCATGACGCCGATTATTCAAGGTGATATTTTTGCTGCCAGAGAGCAAGCATTACAGATCTACCTCGCAGAACCACTTGAAAAATATATCGTCGACATTGTAATGGCAACACGTCAGCCCGCTGCCTATAGCGCCGAACTTGCAAGTTGGCTTGAATATGGTGTTAGCCCACGCGCAACCATTTCGCTTGAGCGCTGTGCCAGAGCTCGCGCTTATCTATATGAGCGCGACTTTGTGTCACCAGAGGATATTCAAGCGGTTGCGCCCAATGTATTACGCCATAGATTACTGCTTAGCTATCAAGCACAAGCGGACGGCATATCAGCAGATGATGTGATTAACCATATTCTTTCTCAGGTTGCGGTACCTTAATGCTCAATTCAGATCTGCCTCTTTTCGCTGATGGCATCAACATCACTGAAAAAGAGCTACTCGCATGCCAAAACATAGCACGAGCCTTACCAGAAAAAAGGGCTAAGGCTAAAGCTAATTTGGCCGGACATCGCTCAAGTGCAATCAAAGGCCGCGGGATGGAGTTTGCTGAAGTTCGGCATTACCAAAGTGGTGATGACGTGCGCACAATTGATTGGCGCGTAACGGCTAGAACCGGCAAAGCCCACACCAAGCTGTTTGTCGAGGAACGAGAACGGCCAATTATTATCTTGTTGGATCTGAGCCATAGCTTGTACTTTGGCTCCAGCTTGTTATTACAAGCTGTGCAAGCCGCTCATGTTGCGACCACGCTGGGCTGGAACGCGATATTACACGGCGACAGGATCGGCGCTATCATCGCCACTGAGCAGGAACATATTGAGCTCAAACCTCGCAGTCGTCAGCAAGGAATATTGCAATTAGTTTCAGCGATTAAGCAACTTCATCAGCGTCAACTTACCTCGCTGTTGGAACAAGAGCCAGATCCCGAGCACATGCTAAATGCCTGTAAGCGATTAAGGCGTATTGCCAAGCCAGGGTCACTAATCTGGATAGTCTCAGATGGAGGCCACTTTAGTCCCGCATGTTTAGCCATGTTGTCAGATCTAAAACGCCACTGTGATATGGGCGCTTTTTTAATTACCGACCCGTTGCGGGAAGGTAATCTTGCATTGCCAAAACACTTTCAACTACCAGTTAAAGACGGCGGAAAAGAACGCATTATCGACAGACACAGTTATGAGCAATGGTTACAAAGTCAACAAAAAATCAAAGCGAAATTCACCAATATGATGCAAAAGATAAACGTTGAAACTCGCTTTATTGATGCAGGTAAACGCCTCAACCAACAGCTCGGAGCATTCAGATAGATGGCGCTACAAACACCTGCAGCAAATCCGGCCTTAGCATCGCTGCAAGATATTCAGACTCCAGTTGAAATTGGTCTATGGCCAATTGCCTATGGCTATTGGATCCTCATCGTCATCGCGCTTATGTCATCGATTGCGATATTTGTCTACTTGAGTAAACGCCGACAACACAACGCTGCCAAACGAGCGGCGTTAGTCGAGCTCGCTGAACTCGACCTTAATGCCGCTAATTATATTGTTAACGTCAGTGCAGTGTTAAAGCGCGCGGCAATGAGCTATTGCGAACGCGATTTAGTGGCGAGTTTATCAGGCAGCGCGTGGCATGATTGGCTTAGCCAACAAGTTAAACAACCGGCGACTGAGTTGTGTGAATTACTCAGTCTTAGCTACCAGCGACAACCATTAACCGAGTCACAAGCTATCGCTTTAAAACAGTACGCCGAGCAGTGGCTAAAAAATGCATTACCTCTGTCAACCACTAAAACGACTTCTATTAATCTGTCTCAAGTGGAGGTTAAATAATGTTGACCTTAGCACTCCCTTGGTTACTACTGCTGTTACCCCTGCCACTATTACTGAGAAAAAAACAGCAACAGCAGCAGGCTAAATTAGGTGGCCACCTTTACCTTCCCGGTAGCGATATTGAAGCACAAAGCATACCGAATAAAGTTCAGAGTTCATCAACTAAGGGCTATTGGCTGGTGTGGGTACTATTAGTCTTAGCAGTAGCAAGACCATTATGGATGGGAGAGCCGATAGAGTTGCCTAGCAAAGGGCGAGATCTAATGCTATCGGTAGACTTATCAGGCAGCATGCAGATTGAAGATATGGTCATTGACGGCAAAGTCACCGACAGGTTTACCCTCATTCAACATGTGATAAGCCAATTTATCGAGCGCCGAAAAGGCGATCGCATCGGCCTTATCTTATTTGCAGATCATGCTTATTTACAGTCTCCCCTCACCCAAGATCGACGTACAGTCGCTCAGTACTTAAACGAGGCCGAGATAGGTTTGGTAGGCAGGCAAACCGCAATAGGCGAAGCTATTGCGCTCGGTGTTAAACGCTTTGACCAAGTAGAAAACAGTAATAGAGTGCTTATTTTACTGACTGATGGCTCTAACAACGCAGGCTCCATATCACCAGAACAAGCAACCGATATTGCAGCCAAAAGAGGGATCACCATATACACCGTCGGTGTTGGCGCAGAAGTCATGGAGCGTCGTACTCTTTTTGGCAAAGAACGAGTTAATCCTTCAATGGATTTAGATGAGACCCAGCTTAAACAGATAGCAGAGAAAACGGGTGGTAGCTATTTCCGCGCCCGCAATACCGAAGAGCTTGAGCGCATCTATCAAGAGATCGACAAACTAGAACCAATTAGTCGAGAGCAACTCAGTTACCGACCACAATCAGAACTGTTTTATTGGCCACTAGGCTTAGCGTTATTGCTCACTATATTTAAAAGCCTTGGACAGCTATCTGTTTTTAGCAACAAGTCCAACCAGCCATCGAGAGGCCGTTAAGCATGCATTTTATACGCCCTGAATGGCTATTAGCGCTCATCCCACTGGCTATATTGTTAATATTTATTAAAAAGAATCACGGTGCTAGTTCCAGTTGGGATCAATATATAGCCCCTCACTTAGCAAGCATATTGCTTAGTCGCACTGATAAAAAACGTAGCCATAATATTGCATACCTTGCAATGGCATGGTGTATCGCTGTTGTTGCTCTTTCTGGCCCCGCGATTGAAAAAACGGCGCTGCCAGTTTACGAGTCAGCACAAGGTCGAGTCATGGTGATGGATATGTCCCTGTCTATGTATGCCAATGACCTTTCACCTAACCGGTTGACGCAATCAAAGTACCGAGCAACAGATCTACTCGGATCGATTGCAGAAGGTGAAACTGGACTTGTCGCTTACGCAGGTGATGCATTTACTATTAGCCCGCTAACTCGAGATAACGCCACGCTATTAAACCTACTCCCAACGTTAACCCCGAGCATCATGCCAACAAAAGGCTCTAATATAGCAGCCGCACTTGAGCATGCTAAATCTCTATTAAGTCAGAGCGGGCATATTAGTGGTGATGTGATTTTATTTACCGATGGGATTTCCCCTTCCCAACTCAGTGCCGCTCAATCAGTGTTAGAAGGCAGTGGCTATCGGTTAGGAATTCTAGCATTCGGCAGTGAACAAGGCGCACCAATTAAGCTGCCTGACGGCCAACTGCTACGTGATAATGCTAACCAAGTGGTTGTCGCAAAGACTGATTTTGGATTATTAAACAAACTAGCTTCTGCCAGTAATGGTACCGTCATCGCAACACGTGCAGACGGTCAAGATATTACTCAACTTGTCGATTGGCTGGCCACCACTAAAGATACAAAAGCGAGTGATAGACAAGGTGAAGTCTGGCAAGATCTTGGCGGTTATATCGCACTGTTATTGCTGCTGCCAGCCCTTCTCAGTTTCAGGCATGGATTACTTGGTACAGTCGCTTTGCTGATAGTTTTACAACCAACACAACCCGTTTATGCTAACAGTTGGGATGATTTGTGGCAGACTCAAGATCAGCAAGCGGCTAAAGACTACCAAGCCGAGCAATATGAAGCCGCAGCGCAAAAATTCGAGCAAGCTCAGTGGCAGGCAAGTTCTCATTATAAAGCGGGACAATATGATCAAGCACTAACAGGGTTTGAGCAAGACAGCTCTGCCAACGGTCTCTATAACCAAGGCAATGCGCTGATGCAGCTTGGTCAATATGATAAAGCTGAAAAGCGCTATCAAAAAGCTCTTGAGTTAGCACCTGATATGGACGCCGCACAGCAAAACCTTGCATTGGCTAAGCAATTACAACAGCAGCAAGATCCTCAAAGCGAAGGTGACAAGCAGAAAAATTCAGATGAAAAACAAAGCTCAGATGAAAAACAAAACTCAGAGGATCAACAACAAAAGAGTGATGAGCAACAACCTGATGACGGTCAGCAAAGTGATAAAGAATCCGATGATAGCAGTTCAGACTCAGACAGTGGTCAGGAAGAGCAAAAGCAACAACCGTCAGATGATACAAACTCCGGCGAAGATGCTAACGATGAGTCGCAGCAGAGTGGCACGAGTGATGCTGAACAAGATAAGCCTAATAGTAACGAAGCGCCCATGGAAGCCAAAGCGTCTGATGACAAAACCCCTGAAGATGAGTCACAGGAAAATCCACAATCAGCTAATGCTCAACAAACTAATGGAGCTGAAGACTCACAACAGGGCGGTGAACCCGCCTCTATGGTACCCGCAACTCCCTCAGATGAGCCACTACCACCAGAAATGGAAAGAGCTTTAAGAGCAATTGCTGACGATCCACAAGTATTACTGCGTAATAAGATGCAGCTTGAATATCAAAAACGACGCCGCCAAGGCATTAACACCAAGGAAAACCAACAGTGGTAATTCGACATATACTGGTACTCTTTATTCTTGCGATTACGGCTACAGCGCCCGCCTATGCAATTACGAGCTTGCAAGCATCTGTTGATCGAAACCCGGTCATCGAAGGTGAATCGCTCGTATTAACTGTGGTTGCGGATGACGATTTAAATAGTGGCGAGCTCAACACCTCTGCACTGCTTAAAGATTTCATTGTTGGTCGAACGAGTATCAGCCGCAGCAAACAGATAATGAATTTTGATGCTCGAAACGAAACCCGCTGGCAAGTACTGATATCGCCTAAAACTCGTGGCAACATCACAATTCCGGCCTTTCAGATACAAGGAGTCAGCTCAGATCCAATTACCCTTTCAGTGGTGGATAGAAACAGCCAACCGCAGCAGAAACAAGATATTTTTATGCGTGCCAGCTTATCGTCTGAAGAAGCTTACGTCGGGCAAATGCTGACCTATAGAGTTAAGCTTTTTCTTGCTCTTGAACTGCAACGAGGCGTACTGAGTGCCCCTGTGTTACAAGGTGCCCAAATAAAGCAACTTGGTGAAGATAAAGACAGTAATGAAATAATCAATGGCAAACGCTATCGAGTCATAGAGCGGGCCTATTCCATTGTCGCTGACCAACCAGGTGAGCTCACTATCAACGGTGCTAGCTTCTCTGGCGATGTACTGGTGCAAGCCAAGCGCAATGGCGGCATGTTTTCATTCAATGAAAGTAGACCTACGCAAACACAAGCCCCCAAATCAGTGGTACTCATCAATCCCGAACCTGTTGAATACCAAGGCCAATGGTTAGTATCAGACTTAGTGGTACTAAAAGAAGACTGGCCAGAATCACCTGTCGAATATAAAGTCGGCGACCCGATTACTCGAACCTTAACCTTATTGGCCTCCAATGCCGATGAGACCAGCTTGCCAGAATTGCAGCTTTCGATGCCTTCAGCACTTAAATCATACCCTGAAAAGCCGCAGAGAAAGTCGTTTGTTCGTGATAAACAGATGGTTTCGCAACTGACGCAAACAACCGCTATTGTTGCGACAAAAGCAGGAACCTATACGTTACCCGCTATTAAAGTCCCATGGTGGAATCCGCATCTAAAACAACAGCAATATGCAACTTTGCCAGCGCGCACAGTAGTGGTAACAGGTGACGCAACAGAAATAGCTACCCGCCCTGAAATCACTAATACTGCAACCAATACAGCAGCTTATACAGGCGCAGGCTACTGGCCTTGGGTAAGCGCGATACTGGCTATCTTGTGGTTGGTGACATTAATGCTGTGGCTAAATGCTAGAAAGCAACAGCCGCAAAACTCCCAACCAGTAGAAAACGACAAGGTCACACAGCCAGTAAATAGCCGTAAAGCACTTGAAAGCAGCTGCGCAGCGAAAGACCCAACCGCTGTTATTAACGCATTAACAGCTTATTTTGCTGATGTATATGCAAAACCGATGACTCTGCAAGATATTGCCAAGCAATCAACTGAGCTATCAAGCATGGTTATCGCTTTACAACAATCTGCCTATAGCGAACAGAGTACTAAAATCGATTATCCGCTACTGTTAAAACTAGCATTATCAGCAAAAGCGACCAATAAGCAGCAACACACTTCTGCTCTTAGCGCTTTAAACCCAAAACCCTAACGGTTCAGAATTATCTACTGCAAATCATAACAAGACGCTCCTTTGGGAGCGTTTTTTATATAAATGGCTTCTTTATCAGCTAATTTAGACTTTATGTACCTGCAATTGGTATTCGAAGTTGAACAAGGTTAAGCTGTGAAATATTGATCCAGTTAGAAAAAAGTAAAAATGTTTGATAGTTGGCGAAATAAAAAGTCTAGCTCCACGGTCTCTTCAGACATGGTTAGCAAACAAAGACGATACGATAGCCTTGTCAGGGCACTTCATACCGATATATACCGTTATGCCTATTGGCTATGCGGCGATAAACATATCGCTGAAGATATCACTCAAGAAACCTTTCTGCGCGCTTGGCGCTCGCTTGATTCATTGAAAGATGAAAAAGCAGCTAAAGCATGGCTGATCACTATCCTTCGTCGTGAGAATGCACGCCGGTTTGAGCGTAAACAGTTTAATTATTCAGATGTCGAACAGGAATTTATCGAAGATACGTTCTCAGGAAGCACTGAAGAGCATGCAGAACAACACTTATTGCAGAGACAGATTTCAAAGTTGGAACTTGAATATCGTGAACCACTATTACTGCAAGTGATAGGCGGTTTCAGTGGTGAAGAGATAGCTAAAATATTAGATCTCAATCGAAACACCGTAATGACACGTTTATTTAGAGCTAGAAACCAGCTTAAAGATGTACTCGAACAACCGACTATCAGAGGTCAATCCAATGGATGAACTTAAATTTCGCCGCCAAGCTTATGGTGAGCCAAATAACCAAGATCCCGAGTTCCTTCAAGCAGCAATGGAATCGGCTGAAAGAGAAGCTTTTTTAAATGACTTAAAAGGCTTAGATAACAAAATCGAAAATGCGCTTAAGATTGATGTGCCCGATGATCTTGCGGCTAAACTACTACTGCGCCAACAGTTACAGCATCATCATTCTCAGCGCCGTAAAACAGGCTTTGCATTTGCAATGGTCGCCTCAGTAGCATTTTTAGCAGGTATTACTTTTACCTTATTAAGAATGGGACCCGTCGATTTAGGACAGCATGCATTAGCTCATGTTTACCATGAAGATAAAGCACTACACGTTGATCAAAATGTTCAATATCAAGATGTTAATTTTCAGTTAGCGTCTTTAAATAGCAGTAGTAACATGAAGTTCACCCAGCAGCCAGGAAAAGTGTTTTATAGCACTTACTGTGATTTTCAGGGCGTACAGAGTCTGCACCTAGTCATGCAAGGCGAATCAGGCAAAGTTACCCTGTTCATCGTACCTCTAGAAGATAGAATGGTGCTTGACGAAGCTTTTGCTGATAACAAATATAAAGGAATGGGCTTCGAAACGGACAATGCCTACATGTTACTTGTTGGTGAAGGAACTGAAGACCTTAATTACGTGAAGAACGAGATTAAGCAAACATTTATCTAAACCGTTTACAACCAGTGGCGCTATCTTTGCGCTACTGGTTAGATCTCAATCACACTCCCATCAATTATTGAGCTATAGCTCAAATATCTGCTAGCATAGCGCCACAACTAAAAATGATAAAAGCGTAAATATCTCATGACCATAGAATTACCCATTTTAATAACCTTCATTGGCTATCTAGCTTTAATGATGGGGATCGGCCTTTGGGCTTATAAAGCAACGGATTCAGTAGACGATTATATTTTGGGTGGTCGTGGCATGGGGCCAGGCGTCACCGCGTTGAGTGTCGGCGCATCAGATATGTCTGGCTGGCTACTTCTCGGATTACCCGGCGCAGTTTACTTAGGCGGTTTGGGGGAAGCTTGGATAGGATTTGGACTGGTTTTTGGTGCTTGGCTTAACTGGCTCTTTGTCGCTAAAAGATTACGTATTTATACCGAATTTACCGATAACGCCCTTACCTTACCCGATTTCTTTGAAAAACGATTTGAAGATAGCAAAGGCATACTCAAGTTAGTGTCAGCGGTAACTATCTTAGTCTTTTTCACCTTTTACGCATCATCTGGGATGGTAGGTGGCGCTATTCTTTTTGAAAAAGTCTTCGGCCTTGATTACACATTAGCCCTCATCATAGGTTCAACCATTATTGTCGCTTACACCTTTGTTGGCGGATTCTTTGCTGTTAGCTGGACCGACTTTTTCCAAGGTTGTCTAATGTTAGTCGCTCTGTTGATTGTTCCGGTTGCGATCTTTAGCCAGCCTGAAACACAACAAGGGTTTGAAACATTAGATCCTGCAATGCTGTCGCTATTTAGCGAAAACACCACCTTTATCGGTTTAATATCTCTGCTCGCTTGGGGACTAGGTTACTTTGGTCAGCCCCATATTTTATCGCGTTTCATGGCCATTGGCTCTGCCAACGATATTACGGTGTCGCGCCGCATTGCAATGAGCTGGATGGTCGTAGCGCTATTTGGCGCCTTAGCGACCGGCCTTGCTGGAACCCTTTACTTTGCCGCTGAACCATTAGAAAACCCTGAAACGGTATTTATTCACTTAGCACACGCCGCCTTTAATCCTTGGATTGGCGGATTACTGATAGCAGCCATTCTGTCGGCGATTATGAGCACAATTGATTCACAGTTGTTGGTTTGTTCAAGCGTAATAACTGAAGATTTCTATAAGAAATGGTTGCGTCCTCAGGCTGAAAGTAAAGAGCTTATGCTTGTGGGTCGTATTGGCGTGCTCGCCATTGCCGTCATCGCGGGTGTTGTCGCCCTCAACCCGGAAAGCAGCGTACTTGGTCTGGTTAGTTATGCTTGGGCGGGTTTTGGCGCTGCATTTGGTCCTGTGGTATTGATGTCGCTTTTCTGGCGTGATTACAGCCGCAATGGCGCTGTAGCAACAATTGTTGTCGGTGCTGTTACCGTCGTAGTTTGGAAACAACTTAGCGGCGGAATATTTGAGCTGTATGAAATCCTACCAGGCTTCCTATTTGCTACCATCGCAGGCGTGCTAGTCAGCAAGTTACAGGCTCCATCTGATAAAGTAAAAGCACAATTTAGCGAGTTCGAAGCTAAACTTTAATAGTGTAAATTACCCATTTCCCTAATAAAGCGTACATCTGTACGCTTTTTTTTATCTTTTAATTTACATCAACAAAAAATCCAGCGTTACATACTCTTAACCATAAGTTAAACCTTAAATATCTCCCAAACCATTATGCTATATAGCTTCTTTCGCCTTATTCAATCGAAAGAATGATTTTTTAAATATCTAAACGTCTCAATTAACTAATAATTAACAATTTTTTACCTCTGGTCGGAGTTGTTAGCTCGCCCTTACCTACCTAATATGCACTGGTCTAACAAGTGGATCTTGCAGTTAATTTAGAATTAGCACTTATATAAGCAAGACCAAAAATAATAGAGATGATAATAATGAAGTATTTCAACAAGACTCTTATTGCGGTATCAGTTGCTTTAGTCAGTACTCAATCAATGGCTGCAGGTTTCCAACTTAACAGCCAGTCAGCAACAGGTATCGGCCGCGCTTTTGCCGGTGATGCTGTCATTGCTGACAACGCATCAGTACTATCACGTAACCCAGCTGCTATGGCGTTGTTTAATGAAAAGCAATTATCAATGGGCTTAACTTATGCTGACGTACAAGTAGAAGTTAAAGATGTCGCTATGGGTGACGTGCACTTTGGTAGTGTTGATGACGCGGCTGAAGCCAAAATCATCCCTAACTTTTACTATGTCAGCCCAGTCAATGACAAGTTTGCCTACGGCGTTGCCATGTTCAGCAACTTCGGTACAGGTACCGATACCACTGAACTGTCGAATAATATCATTGGCGGCGTTATTCCAGCTCCAATTGATCTGTTAGGTAAAACAGAAGTTACTACTATTAACTTTAACCTAAGTGCCTCTTATCGCTTTAATGACCACTTTAGTGTTGGTGCTGGTGTTGATGTTATTTACGGTGAAGGAACGCTTACACGTGGTGGTGCTACACCAACACTATCAGGTCCTCAGCATACCGATCTTGTTGATGTCGATGCCGATGGCGTCGCATTTGGCGGTATCGTTGGCGCAGTGTATGAAATCAATGAGAACCACCGTATTGGTGCCAGCTACCGCTTTAGCCCTGACTTTAAAGCGAGTGGCGATATTAGCATGACTGACCCACAAGTTGGCCCAGTCATGTTTGATGAAATAAACATTCCAATCCCAGACATTTTCCAAGTTGCTGGTTTTCATCAGCTAACTGAAAAGTTTGCTATGCATTATACTGCACAGCTGACAACATGGGGTGACTTCCATGAGATCAGTGTAACTGATGGTACTTTAGGTGGTATTCCGGTTGCTCCAGAAGCTAGTCTTAAGACTTATGCTTGGGATGACTCTTGGTTATTCAGCGTTGGTGGTACTTACACATTGAATGACAGCTGGACACTGCGTGCAGGTTACATGTTTGACCAAGGCGTAGTCGGCGAAATCAGCTCTATCTCTATCCCTGATTCAGACCGTCAATGGTACACAGCAGGTGCTACATACAACCTATCTAAGCACACCAGCTTAGATTTTGGTATCGCATTTGTTCGCGGTGAAGAGACTGATCTTATTGAGAACAGTGCGATTCTGGGACCAATCAATGCGACTACAATATCAAACGCAACATACTACTCTATGCAGTACAACTACAGATTCTAAAGTAGTTGAGATGGTATAAACTGAAAGCCGCATTGTATGCGGCTTTTTTATTGCCTCAATGAACTGCTTTTAATTTTACCAATTCCATAATCCTTGCTAACGTTAAGCTTCTTCATACTCATCCTGCCCAAATTTACAATTTAGGTATATTCATATAGACGGAACTTTCAGTTATGACTAAAAATAATGCTGTTGCAGCCTTCATTCTTGGCAGTTTACTCTGCTTAGGCATGGTGCTTCTTGGTAATACCGTAGGCGATAAGCTTATCAAAATGAAATCAATGGAGCGCACCGTAACCGTTAAAGGCTTAGCTGAAAAAGAGGTGCGAGCCAATATAGCCATCTGGCCAATCAGGTTTACCGAAGTTGATAACGATCTCGATAGTCTCTATCAAAATGTACAAACTAAAACGGAGATAGTTGCTGCCTTTTTAAAACAGCAAGGTTTTGATGAGTCAGAGATAACCATCTCCCTTCCTGCTATCGATGACCGTTTAGCCCAAGGGTATTCAGACCCTAATGTGAAATATCGTTATTCAGCTCGAGTCTCATTATCACTCTATACCGATAAAATTGATCTTTTACTTTCCGCCCGCACTAAAATGCTGTCGCTTGCTAAAGAAGGCATTGCAATTTCAGATCAAGACTACAGCAGTAAAGCGCAGTTTCTGTTTACTAAGCTTAATGATGTTAAACCTGAGATGATCCAATCAGCGACACAGAATGCGCGTCAAGTCGCAGAGAAATTTGCTAAAGATTCAGACTCCAAATTAGGCAAGATCAAAAGAGCAGCGCAAGGCCAATTTAGTATCAACGACCGTGATAGCAACACTCCCTACATAAAGAAGGTACGTATCGTGTCGACCTTGACTTACTACCTCAACGATTAGGGGCTGTTGATCTT
>NZ_JBFRIY010000042.1:0-39410 GCF_041468565.1 Shewanella sp. 10N.286.54.B9 | reverse complement strand
TTTTTGTGGGGATTCGTCAGACACTGACCCCACATATCTATTTATTACATCTGAACGTAAAATAGAAAACACTTTGAGATCATGATATGAGCCTTTCCATTTACCGTGCTGTCTCAGCACACCATCACATTGGAACCCTAACTTTTTAAGCACAGACTCTGAAGCACCATTGCCTAACATAACGTATGCCTCAATCTTATTAACAAATTTGGGACATTGACTCGAAAATGAGAACTCGATAACTTTACGTACAGCCTCCTGAGCAAAGCCTTTTCCCCATGACTTTTTCACAAATTCATAACCTATAACCGCCACATCGTTACTTTCTTCAAAGCGATTAATGCCACAACTGCCAATAAACTCACTAGTTGATTTTTCTCGAATAGCCCACCTAACACTTTTTTGATTATTAAAACTCTCAATATCATCTTTAACTAATTCTAGGGCTTCATTTTCCGTAGTGAAATGTAGATCATAATATTCAGTTACTTCGCTATCAGAAAACATGGCGAAAATTGATTCAGAATCATCAACGGATTGCTCATTCAAGATAAGTCTTTCAGTCTCTACGATTGGAAAATTATTCATGACTCTCCGAAAAATATAACGAGCCTGTAGAATTACTCATTTTTTATTAATTTTTAACACAATACAACGACAGTATCGAAGTTTCTATGACTATTCAATTTTTTCACTTGGCTTTATTCTTTGATGAATTTTTAGCGGAGATTTTAGTTTAGGCAAGCCTAAGTAACTTTTATAAGTCTGCTACATGGATATCGCGGCTGACTTTGATGGTGAAAGGCTATCAGCCTTAATGCATCCTGCTTTGCATTTACAAGGATTTATCGAGCATAAAATGTGTGTTTTCGTTATCTTTCCTCACGGAATATCAGTGTGGAATTATAACTGAATATATCTAGTACTTTAAAAGGCAGATCTGATTGCACAATAGATTAGAAAATATAAGGCTATATCGACAGTTCTCCGATCGCCTAACTTACCCAGCTAACGCATAAAGGGGCAGATTAGTGTCAGCCAGGATAACCCGTACTGACACGCTAATGGACATTTCTGAGTTAGCGACTTTGCTACTTTAGTAACATGCGAATAATTCTAGGTATTGGAAAATCGCTTGGTAAGGTGTCTAATTTCGTGGTGCGGCTCGATATAGAGCCATCAAACCACTTTAGTAGTCAGCCTAATGCTTAACATAGGACACAATTAGGCATGATAGTATCCATGAGTATTTGTTCGTGGGTGGCTAACTGTCTTTTACTTGAATCAACAAACAAATGAGGATTAAACCGATACCACTCCAACCAAGCAGCGGTATCGACTCACCAACCACCACCACAGCTAAAGCTGCAGCTACAACAGGTTCAAAAAGCGTAATCAAACTTGCACTGCTTGCGGTCACAAACCTTAGGCCAAATCCATAAGCAATATAACCTAAACCCATTGGAATCAAAGCCATATAGCCAACTACCAGAATATTGGTTGTTGATGCAAAAAGGTTTTCGCCAGTGACCAAAAGTGTTGGGAGCAAAATTAATGAACCAAAACCAAAAATACAGCCTAAAGCCGATTGGGATTCGACACCCTGTTCAATGAGTGTTTTAGCAACCCACGAATAGACGGCATAAAATAAACCCGCCATAAAACCCAACAAGATGCCAATCAGTCTTAAGTTACTGACTGTATGGGTTGCAGATGACTCTGAGAAAACTAACAACATGATGCCTGCAATTCCGACAGAGAAGCTTAGCAACCATTTTTTCGTGATGCTTTTACCTTTGCTAAATAGACACTCAAGTAAAACCGCAAAAAACGGTGCTGTAGCAATAGAAATCACGGTACCAATTGCGACACCAGCCAGCCTCATGGAGGAATAAAATGCTAATGGGTAGGCAGCTAAAGCAATTGCACTAATCGTCAATTTCCTTCTATGATTCAGAATCTTTTTGAAATCATGTCGAAGTTGCTTGCGAGACAGTGCGACTTGAAAAAGCCCACCAACCCCCATTGAAAAAGCACCTATTGCCAGAGAACTGATATCTGGAGCTAAACTAGCGACTGTGCCAGTAGTCCCCCATAAGACTGAAGCAAACAGTATCGAGAAAATGCCGAGCTGATAGGAAGTATAGCGATTGTACAACATAAATATTCTACCGAGGAACTGATAACAAGGCAGAAATCTTAGGCGATTAATCACATTGTGTTTTTGCTAAAAGGACGCAATAGTTGCTTAAATAGACTAACTCAAGAACGAGCGAACGCTCTTGGTGACATTCCATAATTGGTGGAAAAACGTCGACTAAAAGCTGAAAGGTCACTGTATCCTACTCGTTCAGCTATTAACTGCACAGGTAAGTCAGTATGGGTTAGCAGTGCCTTAGCCTTTTCCATACGTTGCTCAGTAATGTATTTGAGCACACTCATTCCTATGTTTTCTTTAAAAAGCTTCTTGAACTGGGTTGGACTAAGATATACAGCCTTAGCAAGCGATTGAATAGTTAGAGGCTCGGCTAGCCGTTCGCTGATCATGTTCTGTACTGCACGAATTCGTGGATCGCTCGTTCGAGACAACTCTTGCTGTCCCAGCAATAAAGTAAAAATATTGACTATAGAAGCTTCAATTTGATTATCCACCTGATATTCAAGTTGCTTTTCAACAAAGTGAAGAAAGCTCAACAAAGGGGGAGAGGTTGAAAAAACGGCTAACTCCTCACTGATCAAATGTGAAGGAAGTTGACCATAATCAGCTACAATGAATCGTGCGGCTTCATCAGCAGTAAATCCATGTGCTATTCCTTTTGGGATCACCACGCATTCACCGACACTCACCTTACCCAAGAAACCATTCATATCAATATTAATATTGCCTTGAATAGGCAGTACCAGTTGATGATAGCTATCGTGAACATGGCTACTAAAGTGCTTTGTGTAAGTGCGAATACTTAAACTAGTTTTCATATCAACAACAAGTTAAAAAAACAGGCATCTTCAGCCACTTTCACTCATAACAAAAAGTAGGTCAAGCAGACGCTTCACGTAACTTACAATGGGGCAGAAGTGAGTTTCAAAAACGAACAGAATACACCACCCCATCGAAGTTGCCGAACTCATCGAAGACAAATCGCGTGAGTGAGGCATGGATGCCGAGTTAGCCTTAGGTGAGCCATGGACGGCGAATATAAGGCGATAGCTATTTTCGAAAATGAGCGAGGCTCAACAACTTCGTCGGGGTGACAGAGGTGATCCAAGAGGGGATTGCTGTTGATCCCCTTTTGGCCGAGTGTGAGCTGGAAGCTCACGACTTTGGTCAAGCGAAGCTTGATATGTGGCAATCCCACCTCAAATTACAGGCAAAAAAATGCCTGCTCAAAGAGCAGGCAGACATATTCAAGTATCCCATAAGGAAATCGGCATAACACTGCTAGCGTTAATTCATAGCAAGGTATTGTCATTAATCCCCAGACAAAACCTTGAATTACAGGCAAAAAAATGCCTGTTCAAAGAGCTGGCAGACATATTCAAGTGTTCCATAAGGAAATCGGCATAACACTGCTAGCGTTAATTCTACAAATCCACCTCAGCAAACCCTATTAATAAGCCCACACCAAATTACAGGCAAAAAAAATGCCTGCTCAAAGAGCAGGCAGACATGTTCAAGTGTTCCATAAGGAAATCGGCATAACACTGCTAGCGTTAATTCATAGCAAGGTATTGCCATTAATCTCCAGACAAAACCTTGAATTACAGGCAAAAAAAATGCCTGCTCAAAGAGCAGGCAGACATATTCAAGTGTTCCATAAGGAAATCGGTTAGCGCGCCAGCGTTAATCAATGGCATGTTGACTAGCATCAACATACAACTTGCGTCTAAACACACCCAAAGGGTGTTATAAGGTTGATGGATATTGAAACTACTCTTAAGGAGGGTTAGCCCTTAAAAGTCATAGCATATAGACCGCCACGCATTACATCGGTGTTTAACCAAAAGCTCTGCGAATAAATAGTACTACTAGCTGTAAATGACATAATCATTACTCCTAACAAAGTTGAAAAAATACTCGAATCAATTTAATTACGGGGTTGAGACCAATTAAACTGACGAGTCAACTTGTCGCTCGATTCCTTGGAGAATTATCCATCCTGGATAGACTAATCTGTGGTAGGCATTCACCCTAACCAACGAGAGCCATTATAGATAACTGTAATTTTATTACAACTATTAATTCAATATAATACCAAAAAGAGGCTTTAAACGTAATTTAACCACACTTATTGTGTGTGTAGATCACATAAAATCGCTGTTTATTGAGGTTGACGCCAATTGTTAACAGATTCCGATCAGAATAATTACCTTTAACCAACTGGATCCGACAATTAATGACTCAAATTGCTCAATGGCTATAACGCAAAAAAAAGCCCGCTCAATGAGCGGGCAAGACATATTCAAGTTTTCTGATGGAAATTGGTTAGCGCGCTAGCGATAATCAATTGTAAATTGGGTCAATCTACAACTTGGTCTATAAACATCGAATAGATGCAATAAAGGTGATGAAAACTTGCGACCTACTAGGTGGTTAGCCCTTGTAAGCCATGGCGTATATTCCGCCACGCAAAACATCTGTGTTTAACCAAAAGCTCTGCGAATAAATAGTCGTGCTCTTTGTAAAAGACATAATCAATACTCCTAACTAAGTTGAATTCCAAATACTCTGCATGCTAACTGTGCCCCATCGTGGGTTAAGCAAAGCCAACTCGTCGCTCGATTCCTTGGAGAATTATCCATCCTGGATAGACTAGCTCGATTAGACACCTGCCTAATCAACGGAAATCATTATAACTAAATGTAGTTTTATTACAACTATTTTTATTAAAAAAGCCAAAAAACAACTCAAACTGTAATTTTATTACCTAAACCTCATTAAAAAGCCGACTTAAGAGTCGGCTTTAACGGTTTAGCGTGTAAAACTTACTGACTATCGACCATATAGTTAAACAGCCCAACTAATGGTGTTGCGGTTGGGCTACCATATTGCGGGTGGCCTTCGGTCGCGCTACCAGCGATATCTAAGTGCGTATAAGCGATAGGTGTAGCGCTATTTAAGCCATGCTGACTTAAACCAGATGCTTGAATTAAAAACGCTGCTGGGTATTGGTGCCCACGAGCTGTCACCGATGAAGGTGCATTATTTGATGACAACATGTCTGCAGCCGCTGACGGATCAATAATTTTGCTAAAATCATCTCGGCGTAATTGACTCACTTCTATTGGCTCGCCCCAAATTGCCGCTTGTTGCTGAATACGTTCGGCAACATTTTGCTGTTTAGCGACACTGTTTTCTACCGCAGCAGTATAACCGCCAAAACAGCGCACCACGTGGCCAGTCAAGGTTGCGACAGAGTACATTTCAGGTTTTACCGCTGATTCCGCTTTAAGACGCAGGTGCGATAGTAGATCAGCCAATACCAGTCGCCCTTCGGCGTCGGTATTACCAATACGCACGCGCTTGCCTGCATGACTGGTAATAATTTCATCAGTCACAAATGCCTCACTACCAATACTGTTTCGCACTAAGCCAAGCTCAGCAACAATACGGATCCCTTTCGGTTTAAGCATACTAACGGTTTTTAGCAAACCTGCCACGGCTGCAGCGCCGCCTTTATCTCGACTCATACCGGCCATACCACCAGCAATTTTTATATCTGCGCCGCCAGTGTCATAAACCACACCTTTACCAGCAAACATAAAGGTGCGTTCGATTTCGCCCTCACCGACATACTCTAGCTTAACCACTCGGGGCTGATGTCTCAGTACAGCAAAAGATGAACGGCCAACCGCGCTCAGTAGCGGATAATCACGTTCTAAAATATCTCTGTCTTCTACCACTGACATCGTTAAACCACTATCAGCAAGTGCAGCCAAGCAGTAATCGGCAAAAGCGGGGGCAGACATACGCTCAGGCTCGGTACCACAAAGATCGCGAGCTAACACACGGCCAGCTTCAATAGCGGTCAGCGTTGCAGCATGATGGCTGTCACTCAATAGACCGATACACTCTAACGAGTCATCAGCCCCACCCGCTTCGCGTAGTTCAAGCGCCTGCCATAGCTCTTGTCCGCATGCTAAAGCCGATACCTCAGCCGCTTTTTGATAACGCGACTCTCCGATACCATTAACTAATAACAATGGTCGTTTGGCTCCCGCTTCTTTAGCGACTCGAATACCTTGGCGTGCCGCATCAGCAAACACTCTTACATCTTCATACTCATCAGCAGCTTTGGTTACCGGTGCAATGACTAATCGCCCGCCGGCAATGCCTGGCGCAAATAACAGCGTTACCGATTTGCCGACTCGCTGATCAACTTTCTGACCATGATTGGCCAGCAATGCCACTTCCTCAACCTTAATCGCATTGAGATCGGCTGCCACAACCACTAGCGCATCCCATCCATTACCTTCAAAAATCGCCTCTTGCGAGGCTACATCAACATATTTAACTACAGCCATGACCCTTCCTTTTTATTTTTAATTGCTGGCATTATCATCCTATTACGTGCAGATTACCAACGACTTAATCAAGCTTGAAACCTTCTATGGCAACTTCAGCTGACACTGAATAGGTAAAGCGCAGTAAACCCCTCTTGCTGTTTCTGAGACTATGATAGAATATTGCCATTTTCAGCCTCAAGCGCACCAGCGCAGTAGTGATAATCTCAAAATAGAGGAACTTTCTGTGACCGCACTAAACCAGCTACAACCACAAGCACTTTGGCAATGGTTCGAACAAATCTGTGCCATTCCACATCCTTCAAAGCATGAGCAAGCTCTGAGTGAACACATTCAAGCTTGGGCAAAAGATAAACAGCTATCTGTTGTCGAAGATAAAGTCGGTAATCTTATTATCAAGAAAGCCGCTACAGCAGGCATGGAAGATCGTAAAACCGTCGTTCTGCAAGCGCATATCGATATGGTTCCACAAAAGAATGCTGATAAAGTGCATGACTTTGAAAAGGATCCCATCGATGCCTACGTTGAAGATGATTGGGTTAAGGCTCGTGGCACTACCCTTGGTGCCGATAACGGTATTGGTATGGCTTCAGCATTAGCGGTTCTTGGTGCTGATGATATTGCTCACGGCCCGCTAGAAGTACTGCTGACTATCGACGAAGAAGCCGGTATGACCGGTGCATTCGGCCTTGAAGCTGGCATGCTTGAAGCAGAGATTTTAATCAATACCGATTCAGAGCAAGAGGGTGAGATCTACATGGGCTGCGCCGGTGGCGTTGATGGCCAAATTAGCGTGCCTATGGTTTGGCAATCTCCAGAGCCAAGCAACTCAAGCTATACACTATCGCTTGCAGGCCTTAAAGGCGGACACTCTGGGGTGAACATTCATTTAGGTCGTGGTAATGCCAACAAATTACTGGCTAGATTCTTGTTTGATTACAGCGATGAGCTGGCAATTGAACTGACAAATTTCACCGGTGGCTCACTGCGTAATGCAATCCCTCGTGAAGCTCAAATTAGCTTTATGCTTCCTGCTGAAAACGTCACCCTGCTACAAAGCCGTATTAGCGAGTTCCAGGCATTAGTTCGCCAAGAATTGGCCATTGCTGACCCTGACACTGAACTAACGCTGACAGAAATACCAGCAGAAACGAAAGTGATGAGTGAAGACTCGCAGCAGATTTTGATCGATATCCTCAATGCCTGCCCTAACGGCGTAGTGCGCATGAGTGATGAAGTTGAAGGCGTAACTGAAACCTCGTTAAACGTTGGGGTTATTAGCACTGAGACTGACTCAGTACAGGTGCTTTGCCTTATTCGCTCACTGATCGATTCAGGTCGTGAAGAGATAGAAGGCGTACTAACCTCATTGAGCAATCTTGCCGGTGCTAACGTTGAGTTTAGCGGCGCATACCCAGGTTGGAAGCCTGACAATAGCTCGCCTGTAATGGCAAGTGTGCGTGAGACTTATGAAGATATCTACAACAAAGAGCCGACCATCATGGTGATCCATGCCGGCCTTGAGTGTGGTTTATTTAAGAAGCCTTACCCAGAGATGGATATGGTTTCTATTGGCCCAACCATCCGCTATCCACATAGCCCAGATGAAAAGGTCAATATCACTACCGTTGGTCAATACTGGAAACTATTGCTGGCCGTACTTGAACGTACACCTGTGAAAGGTAGCTAATTGCTATTCTGATATTCAGCCAATAAAAAAGTCGCTCTTAAGCGGCTTTTTTATTTTATCGCTAAAAGCCAAGATCCATTTGTGGTGGCGCTGTCCCTTCATGGCTATCAGCTTGGCTGTTTGAGGCTAACCCTACGGCGACACCTAATAAACGAATACCGCGATCATGTTGGCGCTCCATCGCTTGCTCTAGTAGTTGATAAAACATATTAACCGAGATCTCGTCACTGCGATGCTCAATCGTTGTCTGCTTAAAGTCTTCAAATTTGAGCTTAACAACCTGTTTATGAATCAGCCTATCTTTAGCGCTGCGATTAACTCTAGCACCCAGTTCTTGTATAAGCTGCGGCATCACCGCTCGGCACTGCTCCAGTGTATGAATGTCTTTTGCCAATGTGGTTTCAACCCCCACTGACTTTCGCTCTCTATTTGGCGATATCCCTCGATTGTCGATCCCTTTTGCCCTTTCTATCAATACAGCCCCAAATTTTCCAAATCGTTCTAGTAGTTTATTTTGCGGATACGCCTGCACGTCGGCGCAGGTATTTAGTCCTAACTCAGTTAGCTTTTTAGCGGTAACCTTGCCCACGCCGGGAATTTTAATTAATGGTAAGGTTTTAACAAATTCATCAATTTGGTCAGGCCTGACAAGATATTGCCCGTTGGGTTTGTTTAGATCTGAAGCTATCTTGGCAAGAAACTTAACTGGAGCGATGCCTGCAGATGCTGTCAGCCCAGTCTCGGCAAATATCTCTTGCCGAATAGCTTGCGCCATTAACGTTGCAGAACCGTGGCAGTAATCACTTTCAGTGACATCAAGATAAGCCTCATCGAGTGACAGTGGCTCAATCAAATCGGTATAACGCTCAAACACCGCTCTAATTTGGCAAGACACATCCTTATAGACCTGCATTCGACCAGGTACCAAAATAAGATCAGGACAAAGCTTAAGAGCGTAACCCGATGCCATCGCCGAGCGTACGCCAAACTTACGTGCTTCATAGTTACAAGTGCTGATCACACCGCGGCGATCGCTTCGGCCACCCACAGCGATAGGTTTACCTTGTAACTCTGGAAAATCACGCATCTCTACAGCAGCATAGAAGCAGTCCATATCGACATGAATTATTTTTCGCAATCTTAACTCCTCCGCCGAGAACTATACTGTATATAAAAACAGTACTCAAGTAAAGTTAACTCAAAAGACACTTCATCGGCTGTATTTACGTGACAACACATAACAAAAACGGAGCCAATAGGCTCCGTTTTAATGTCATCAATTCAAGCTAAGCGCTAGATTTTAAACTGCTTAATATTACCCGACAGTGACTCGGTAACTTGTGCAAAGTTACCAAAGTTCTGCGATAACTCCTCACTGGCGGCAAGTGAGTCATCAGACAGCGCTCTGACATTTTCAACATTGCACGCCACTTCTTCTGCGACCACAGCTTGCTGGCCGACCGCAGCGGAGATCTCAATCGTTTGCTGTTGGATAGCTTCAATGGCTCCGGTAATACTATCTAACGCCACTTCAACTTTGCCAGTAAGTTGCTGACCGATATTGGCCTGCTCGACACCTGCCTCCATCACTTGCTCAGCTTCATTGGCATTTTGCTGTAGCGTTTGGATTATCTCTTGAATGTTTGCTGTTGAATCTTGTGTGCGTGATGCAAGTGTTCTTACCTCATCTGCGACAACTGCGAACCCTCTACCCTGCTCACCTGCTCTTGCTGCTTCAATTGCCGCATTAAGCGCTAACAGGTTAGTTTGCTCTGCAATACCTCGAATAACATTGAGCACTTCACCAATCTGTTCTGAACGAGTTCTTAACTGCTTAACAACCTTTGCAGCTTCAATAACTTGCGATGATAGCGACTGCATACCTTGGCTCGCTTGCGCAACAATGGCGCCACCCTCAACCGATTCAGTTTGTGCTTTGTCAGCAAAGTCACTGGCACGTTGAGCACTCGCAGCCATCTCTTGGCTTGTATGCGCCATCTCGGTGGCTGCTGTTGCTACTGAGGCTATCTCTTCTTTTTGCTGTGCTACAGAATTGAGTGCACGTTCACTGACTTCGGACGCTGCTGAAACACCATTTTCAACCTCTAGGGTTAAGTCGCGAGTTTCTTGCAGCATTCCCTGCACTTTGGCGGCAAAGCGATTAAAGGCATCGCCGAGCTTGCCAAGCTCATCCTCTCTATCCATTTGGATCCGTTTAGCCAAGTCGCTATCACCTTCAGCAATATCTTCCATTGCTGCGAGTAAACTATTGAGCTGCTTTCTAAACGGTAACAGCATTCCCCAAACGGTAACGCCAACAAATAGCATGATCAAACATGAGAGAAGAATCGAATTAATGATAGCGTCAGTTACCGGCGCTTCTATCACTTCAGTCGGTAACATAAAGGCCAAATGCCACTTCTGCTCCGGGAAATCCCCACCCACTTCAACAAAGCTGACACGCTGAGACTGACCTTTAAAGGTAACTTCTGCAAATCCTGACGATTGTGACTGCATCTGTCTGCTTAACGCGCTAAAGCCATTTGTATCTTTAAATTGACTATCGACTTTTGAAGCATCTGAACCTGGGGGAAATTTTTCATTAAAACCGGGAAAATAAACCAATTTACCAGCATTGGTAATAAGAAAGGCTTGGCCCGCACCTTGATACTTGATGGGCGCTAATAGTTCACTGCCAATGGTATCAATTAAGATATCCATTCCGCCAATTCCTAACAAACGGCCAGATTGATCTTTAACAACAGTTTTAACCGTTGCAGATATGGAGCCATCATTAGCATCTACTGCAGGATCACCAACAAACATGCCGTCTTTATCTATAGCTTCTTGCCACCAAGGGCGTTTATTAGTGTAGTACTCGCTATCGTTGTAGCGGCCGTTTAGGTCGAAATACTCAAAGGTGTTGGCAGAGCCAAAGAAGACCGATTTGATATCACTGTCTTGATCGGAAAAAAACTTAAAGTACTCAACGATAGAGTCATATTGCTTATCTGATGATAGATCGCTTAGGCGATTGTTATAGTTAGCGAACCACTCCAGTACACTAGGGTCTGCAAACACCGCATGGATCAACTGCCCCTTTGCGACAAAGTAGCTACGAACTTCAGTAGATTTGAGCTGAACCAGCCCAGTGAGATCACTATCAATTTGTTGACGCGTACTAGTGCTTTCATTCTTAACTAAGAACAGTGCGACGATGGTAAACAGTACCGCCAAAGCGCCAACAATAGTCACAACCAGCTGCATACTTAGCGAGCGTTTAAACCAAAGCATTGTATATTCCTTTATTATTATATTTTTCTAGGAATAATGAATTTAACAGAATTAACACAAGATTAAAGCACAAAAATCAACATTTAACTGGCGAGTTGTAAATTGAAAGTTACATTGGAATAAAAGTGCTAGCAATGGCAGCAGATCATTTCAAAAGAAAAGAGCAGTGCTAGATTATTTTGCTACTGCTCCAATACAGATACAGTGAAAGGCTCTAAAGTGAATGTTCAGGTAATGAAAGGACTGACCAATACTAGAAAAGATTCGTCAACATTGAAAGTTCATCAGCAGTGAGGGCCGACTGGCTATTACTCTTTTGTGATGAAGAGCTGCGTCTATTACCTGACTCAGCGATTTCAAGTTGCTGTTCAAGCTTTCTTATCTTAAAAAGAAGACGTTCGATTATCAGCTGGTTATCGCTTTCATGAACGTTGTTTTTCGCTGAAATAATCATAATCTCCCCTTGTATTTTTTAGCTATCAAAATAACCACACTTGCGCACTCTAAGGTTAGTACAAAAAACCATCGCCGCAACAAATTTAATGAATTATTTGTACCTTATTATAGTAATCCTCTCTAGCTGAATATTAGCTGTATAGACTTAGCCAAATTATAAGCAATTTCATTTTATAAACATTAAAAAACGCCTAAAAAGCAAAGAGCACCACCACTATCAAAGTGGGGTGCTCAAGCAAATACTACAACGCCGAGTTAACGCTGCTAAGTTGGCTACATCTTACTCTGTAAGTAATTTTGTAAACCGACTTTATCAATCAAACCTAACTGTTTTTCTAGCCAGTACATATGATCAGACTCAGTCTCTTCTAGCAATACCTCTAAGATCTCACGGCTTTCGTAATCTCTTTTCTCTTCACATAAAGCAATAGCACTACGAAGGTTATCGGCCACTTGGTATTCATAAGCAAGATCGTTCTTAAGCATCTGCTCAGTATCTTTACCGATATTGAGTGGTTCACGACTGGCGACGTCTGGCGTACCTTCTAAAAACAAAATGCGCTGCACCAGCTTTTTAGCATGTTCGCGCTCATCATCTGATTCATGAGAAATCCTCTCATGCAATTCATTAAGACCCCAATCTTCATACATTAGGCCATGAACAAAATACTGATCCATTGCTGACAACTCACCGGTGAGCAACTTATTAAGTGTGTCGATGACTTCTTTGTTACCTTTCATAATCGTCTCCGGTTAGTCCATTTTAGATTGTAAGTAGTTTTGAATACCTGTCAGCGAGATAAGCTCTAACTGGGCTTCAAGCCAGTCTAAATGTTCCTCTTCATCTTCAAGCAGATCTTCCAAAATATCACGGCTAACGTAGTCAGCAGATTGTTCACATAAGGCAATGGCATCACGCAGTAATACAAGCTCTTCTTCCAGCATCACTTTGTCGCATTCGAGCATCTCTTGGCTATGTTCTCCAATACGAATTTTGTCCAACTGTTGTAGATTCGGCAACCCTTCAAGAAACAAGATCCGTTCAATGATCTTGTCAGCATGTTTCATATCTTGAATTGATTTCTTGTAAGCTTTCTCATCAAGCTCACCGAGTCCCCAGTTTTTGAACATGCGCGCATGGAGGAAGTATTGGTTAATCGCTGTCAGCTCACTCGTTAGCACCTTGTTGAGCAGACTGATGACTTTGGGTTGCCCTTTCATTCTGTATTCCTTATCTGAAAATTGATCTATATCAACAAATACAGATTAGAGCAAAAAACACACAAATACAAATTAACCTTTAATTTCAGCCACTTAATAAAGATAACTATTATCATTACTACTATGGTTATTAATTAGGATTCATTTGAGTAAGGAGATTTTTTTGAATAAAAATAACCTATTGCAAGGTCTGCAATTTGGTTGAAAGCTATAAATATTTAACAAGCTAGAAAAAATAGACCTGAAGAGTATTAGTCTTAACCATTCTAGCTTCAAAAGATATAAAAAAGGCCCCTTAGAAAGGAGCCTTAATAACAGTGCCAATAGCGAGTTAGATGATTCGGTTCTGCTCTAACTTTTCACGACGTTCCTGTTCAGCCATTCTGGCTTTACGCTTGTCACACGGATCATCACAATCACATGCTTTTTCAATTCCCAGTGCGCCTAGACCACCGCAGCTTCCTGCCACCTCTTTTTTCTTAACCAAATAACCGATAGACATTAAGAAGAAAAATGCTAGTAACACGACAAATGCCGCAATAAATGTGCTCATATTCGACTCCAACTACTGAGTAACGAAAGGTTTAAATGCTTCGCTATAGAAAACTTTAAAGCCTTCATCCTGCTTTTCTATTAGCATTATCGCAAGATGCTCACGATTAGCAAGTTCTAGTGATGCCTGCGTACCTAAAACCATCATAGCGGTAGCGTAGCCATCAGCGGCCATTGACTCTTTATGCAGTACTGTCACCGACGCTAATCGATGGTCAATTGGGTACCCCGTTCTCGGATCAATCAAATGAGAGAAACGCTTTCCGTCCTCCTCATAATAGTTACGATAGTCACCAGATGTTGCCATCGCCATATTTTTAAGCGATATAATTTGCTGTGCATCGGTCGCTGAATCACTCGGTTGCTCTATGGCAATAACCCAAAGTGAACCATCAGGTTTAGTGCCTCTTAAGCTAATTTCGCCGCCAATCTCAACTAAGTATCCTTGGGGCTGATACTTATCGAGTAATGCAGCGACTTTATCAACACCAAAGCCTTTGGCAATTGATGAAAGATCAACATACAGATCAGGGTTTTGCTTGCTCACTTTATTACCAGACAAAGACAGAGACTCAATGCCTGTGCGAGCTTTTGCGTCTGCAATCATCTCTGCTGTCGGCACAGTTGTCGGTCTTTTATCTGGGCCAAAACCCCATAAATTGACCAAAGGCCCTAAAGTAATATCCAGCGCGCCATCAGTCGTTTTGTACAACGCAATGCCTTCAGCAATGACCTTAGCAGTATCTGGCGATACTTCCATCTGGGCATTGCTAGTCATCTGATTGAACAAAGACAGCTCAGAGTTTGGACGATAAGTTGACATTTGATCGTTGACTTTCTCAAGTGCCAGATCAATTTCAGCTTGCAGCAATTGAACATCTGGCAGCGACTCACTGCGCACAACTTTAATATGGTAAGTTGTGCCCATAGTGTTACCAGACAGTGAAATTATTTCAGCAGGTTTACCACATCCTGAAATAAAAAAGGCTAACCCAATAAGGGCCAGCCAGTTTACTAAGGTCTTATACATATTGACCTAGATCTCCAATTAGAGAGAGGTTAGCCACCGAAGTCATCGAGTAAGATGTTTTCATCTTCGACACCAAGATCTTTAAGCATGCTAATAACAGCCGCGTTCATCATTGGTGGGCCACACATGTAGAACTCACAATCTTCTGGCGCTTCATGATCGCGTAGGTAGTTTTCGTACAATACGTTATGAATAAAGCCAGTGTAACCGTCCCAATTATCTTCGGGCTGCGGATCAGACAGTGCGACATGCCACTGGAAGTTGTCATTATCAGCCGCTAAGCCATCAAAATCTTCTACATAGAACATTTCACGGCTAGAACGTGCACCATACCAGAAGCTCATCTTACGCTTAGAGTTAAGACGCTTAAGTTGGTCGAAGATATGAGAACGCATTGGCGCCATACCAGCACCACCACCCACAAATACCATTTCAGCGTCAGTTTCTTTTGCAAAGAACTCACCGAACGGACCAGAGATAGTGACCTTATCACCCGCTTTAAGGCTAAAGATGTACGATGACATCTTACCACAAGGCAGAGATAGGTTGCGCGGAGGTGGAGATGCAATACGTACGTTAAGCATGATGATACCTTCCTCTAGAGGATAGTTCGCCATTGAATAAGCACGGATTGTTTCATCGTCAACTTGAGACTCTAAGTTGAAGAAGCCAAAATGCTCCCAGTCACCACGGTACTCTGCAGGGATATCGTAATCTGCATATTTAACATGGTGCGCAGGTGCTTCAATCTGAATATAACCACCAGCACGGAAAGGTACTGAATCGCCATCAGGGATTTGAAGCTTAAGCTCTTTAATGAAGGTTGCTTTGCTATCGTTAGAGATAACTTCACATTCCCACTTCTTAACACCAAAGATCTCTTCTTCTAGTTCGATCTCCATATCAGCTTTAACATTTACCTGGCAAGATAAACGACAGCCCTCACGAGCCTCACCTTTGCTAATATGATCCATCTCAGTAGGCAGAATGTCCCCACCACCAGATTTAACGTGTACTTTACACTGACCACAAGTACCACCGCCACCACATGCAGACGATACGAAAATACCGCTCTCTGCTAGTGCACCCAGTAGCTTGCCGCCTGCTGCAGTTTTAATTGCTTTATCTGCATCATCATTGATGCCGATGGTGACATCACCGCTTGGTACTAACTTTGATTTGGCGAATAAAATAACCAAAACCAAAATCAATACAATCGCAGTAAACATACTCACACCGAGATAGACATCGATTGGAGTAGATTCAAGAATACCCATTAACTTATCCTTAAAGGTTCAAATTAAGACGTCGTTATGATGCCTCTTTACAGAGACACACCAGAGAACGACATGAAACCTAGAGCCATCAAACCAGCGGTAACAAAGGTAATACCTAAGCCGCGAAGCCCATCAGGAACATCAGCATATTTCAACTTCTCACGGATACCAGCCAGTAGCACAAGTGCTAATGCCCAACCGATACCAGAACCAATACCAAACACTAAACTCTCACCAAGGTTGTAGTCACGCTCAACCATGAAAGATACTGCACCGAAAATGGCACAGTTTACAGTGATTAGCGGTAGGAAGATCCCCAATGCGTTATATAGCGGTGGGAAATACTTATCCAATGCCATCTCAAGGATTTGAACCAATGCTGCAATAACACCAATGAAGGTGATGAACTTCAAGAAGCTCAAGTCAGCATCTGGAACACCTGCCCAAGCGAGTGCGCCAGGAGCAAGGATACCTTGATAGATAATTTGGTTAACAGGCACTGAAATTGCCAGTACCACGATAACAGCAACACCTAGACCCATGGCTGTTTTTACTTTCTTCGATACCGCTAAGAAAGTACACATACCAAGGAAAAAGGACAGCGCCATGTTTTCAATGAAAACAGAACGAATTAGTAGACTAATATAATGTTCCATTATGCTTATCCTTTTGCTTCTACTTGCTCTGGCTTCATCACACGAATAATCCAGATCAATGCACCGATCAGGAAGAACGCACTTGGAGGCAGTAGCAATAGGCCGTTAGGCTGATACCAGCCACCGTCTGAAATCTTGCTTAAGATTTCAATGCCGAACAATGAACCGTTACCAAACAATTCACGTACGAAGCCAACTGAAAGTAGGATTGCACCGTAGCCTAAACCATTACCTAGACCATCCATGAAACTCATCATTGGAGGTGTCTTCATCGCGAAAGCCTCAGCACGGCCCATCACGATACAGTTAGTAATAATCAAACCAACGAATACAGATAGCTGCTTAGCAACATCGTAAGCGTAAGCCTGTAGTACTTGGTCAACCACGATTACCAATGAAGCAATAATCGTCATCTGTACAATAATACGAACGCTACTTGGAATGTGATTACGGATCAGTGAAATAAACAGATTCGAAAGCGCACATACGGCAGTCAATGCAATCGTCATTACCAACGCTGTTTCCATTTTGCTGGTAACAGCCAAGGCACTACATACACCCAAGATTTGCAAAGCAATCGGGTTATTGCTAACAATAGGTCCAATTAGAACCGATTTAAGTTCTTTAGCATCAGCCATTAGCTAAGCCCTCCATTGCGAGCTTTTTCGATAAAGCGAGCAAAGCCCTCTTCACCTAACCAGAATGTCAGAGAGTTTTGTACACCGTTACCGGTAAGCGTTGCACCAGACAGTGCGTCAACACCGTACGGAGAAGCGGCTACAACAGGATTCTTAGTGACGCTAATCGCCAATTCACCCTTTTCATTGTATAGCTTCTTACCACTCCACTTAGCAATCCATTGTGGGTTTTGCACTTCGCCGCCCAGACCTGGGGTTTCACCAGAACCTGTAAAGCTGTAGTACACCAAGCTACGAATTGTATTCAAGTCTGGCTCAACCGCTAAGAAAGCAAACATTGTTGACCACAAGCCATAGCCTTTAACAGGAATAATCACTGTTTGTAGCTGCTTGTTATCATCATGCACTAAGTAAACTACCGCGTTATTTGCGACACGTTTGACAGATGCGATGTCGTTTTCTGGCACAAATGATGTTGCCGGAGTGCGTGCTGCCTTTTCGGTGTCAAATGTGTCAGCATCGCCAGCAACAAACTCACCAGTTTTCAGGTCAACCAGTTTAGCTTCAACATACTTATTGTAAGTTTCTAGTACTTCAGCTTTTTCAACTTTGCCTTCTCTGGTATTGATAAGACCAGCAGCTTCAAGAATGTACTTTTGCTTATCGAGTAACTTGTTCTCTTGCTGAGTTGGTTTCAATAATACTGCTGCCGTCGAAACGAACATAGAGCAAATGAAACACAAGCCAACAACAACAAATAGTGTTCTTCCGAACGAATCTTTATTACTAGCCACGAGCAATCCTCCGCTTGATATTTGACTGAACCACGAAATGGTCAAACAATGGAGCAAATAGGTTAGCGAACAAGATGGCCAACATCATGCCTTCTGGGAAAGCAGGGTTGATAACACGAATGAAGACTGCCATAGCACCGATTAAGATACCGTAAGCCCATTTTGCGTTATTAGTGAAAGACGCTGAAACAGGGTCTGTCGCCATAAACATCATGCCGAAAGCAAAGCCACCTAATACAAAGTGCCAGTACCAAGGCATTGCAAACATTGGATTCGTTTCGCTTTCAATAGCATTAAGTAGCAGTGAAACAGCAATCATGCCCGCCATCACACCAGCGACAATGCGCCATGAAGCGATACGGGTATAGATGATAACCGCGCCACCAATCAAAATAGCTAATGTGGATACTTCACCAACAGAACCAGGAATGAAACCGTAGAAAGCATTCCACCAATCTTGAGTGAAACCATATTCTAATGTGCCTTGCGCCGCTTGGCTCAGTGCTGTTGCACCAGAGAAGCCGTCCGCCACAACCCAAGTCGTGTCACCAGACATACTGAGTGGATAAGCAAAGAATAGGAATGCTCGACCTGCAAGTGCCGGGTTTAAGAAGTTACGACCAGTACCACCGAAGATCTCTTTTGCGACCACAACACCGAAGGTGATACCAAGCGCAACCATCCAAAGCGGGATTGTTGCGGGTAGCGTCAATGCGAAAAGAATCGAGGTAACAAAGAAGCCTTCGTTAACTTCATGTCCGCGTACTGATGCAAATAGTACTTCCCAGATACCACCGACAGCAAATGTCACTGCATATATGGGTAAGAACCAACAAGCGCCATACCACATTAATGCGGCGACACCTGAATCTGCCGTCAATTCAGTACCGAACAGTCCGAATAAAGCAACTTGCCAAGTATCTGGAGCAGCAAAACCTGCGATTAACGCATCTTGGGCTTGTAAACCTACGTTGTACATACCTACGAACATCGCAGGGAATACACATGCCCAAACCGTAATCATCATACGCTTTAAGTCCAAGTTATCACGAACGTGGGTACGACCCTTGTTCACGTGACCTGGAGTATAAAAGACAGTATATGCGGCTTCAAAAAGCGCATAAAACTTCTCATATTTACCGCCTTTTTCAAACTGCGGTTCAATATTTTCGAAAAACTGTTTTAAGCCCATTAGCCTTCCCTCACGATCGTATCTAAACAGTCACGTAGATATGACGCATAGTCATACTTACCAGGACATACGAAAGTACACAGTGCCAAATCTTCTTCATCCAACTCCAATGCACCTAATGTTGCTGCGCCATCGTAGTCACCAGAAACAAGGTCACGTAATAGCATAGTTGGAAGAATATCTAGCGGCATTACACGTTCATAGTTACCAATTGGTACCATTGCACGATCACTGCCACCGGTGCTCGTAGTCATACTAAACAGACGAGAAGATGAAAGGTGTCCTAGGAATGCACGAGTAATAGAGAACTTATCGCTGCCAGGCATAGCCCAACCGAATAGCTCTTTTTCAGTGCCTTCTTCTAATAAGCTCACTTGGTTATGGTAACGACCAAGGTAAGCATGAGGACCGATAGCATTACGTCCATTCAAAACAGAGCCAGAGATAACACGAATATTACCTTCATCAGCTTCATTTTGAGTCAACTCTGCCATCGCTGCGCCAACAACAGTTCGAACTAATCGAGGCTTAACCGCTTTAGGACCTGCTACAGATACAACACGTTGAGTATGAAGCTCACCCGTTGTAAATAGCTGACCTATCGCGATCACATCTTGATAGTTGATGTGCCACACAGTTCTGTTTGCAGAAGCTGACAATAGGAAGTGAATATGCGTACCTGGTAAGCCTGCAGGGTGTGCCCCAGCAAACTCTTCAACTTGAGCATTTGCACTCGGGATATCAGCGCCAGGAGCCTTACAAAGGTAAACTTTACCTTCGGTTAACTTAGAAAGCAGCTTTAAGCCAATTTCAAAGTCAGCTTTATGCTCTGCAATCACCACAACAGGGTCTGCTGCAAGCGGCTGAGTATCAATAGCGGTGACAAAAATACCGGCGGCGGTAGAATCTACTGCGGGTACTTTACTGAAAGGACGCGTTCGCAGAGCCGTCCACAATCCTGATTCGATCAGGTTGTCACGAACTTGCTGAGTTTCAACTGATTCTATTGCAGTGGCGTCATACTTAGCAAAAGAGATGCTGTCATCCCCTTCGACTTGAATAACAACAGACTGCAGAACACGTTGAGCGCCCCGGTTAACTTCGGAAATTGTGCCACTGGCTAAAGCAGTATATTTTACGCCCAAATTCTTTTTATCTTCAAAAAGAACCTGACCTTTTTTAACTTTATCCCCTACCTTTATTTTCATGGTAGGACGTAAGCCAATATACTCTTCACCCAAAGTAGCTACATGGTTGATGGCTGGGCCATCATGGATAACTTGCTCTGGCCCACCGACTAGGGGTAGGTCCAATCCTTTCTTTATTGTAATCATATCCACAAGCACTACGTTATGAAGGAAAGACAATGCGCCGCGTTCCTGCTAAACACACAAGTTTTAAACAAACCTTTTTTTCGTGTTGAGCTAGCGCAGATTTATCGCCGAAATGCGATCGCAATCACGCTGGTCGCGCGCATTTTACCCCAAATATCACAAGGTCGCCATGAAAAATGTGGGTGTTTTAAAAGGTTACCGACGTTTTAATAACAAACAGCCCGAATTGATTAAGTTTTTAAGTTTCAATTAACCTAGCACAATCAAACAATAGCTATATTTATAAGTGAGTTAGAGATAGGTCAGCTATTATTACCAATGTGATATTAGAATTAAATTAATAAGAGTCAGCTATAATTCGAGTGTTGGATATTTGAACAGCTCATTTTGAAGGACTTCGTCAATATGACTAAAGAATCAGGTAATTGCAGTACGAGAATAGAGCCTACTAACTCAGTTATTTGAATTTAATACTGGCTAAGTCGCTTAAATATATCGTAAATTTTTTACTAAAATGCAGATAATTGAGCTTTTATACTCATTGAGATGTGAGTGACGTAAAATATAATGTCAGTAAAACAGGCTGCGACGGGTAGCAAGTAAAAAGCAGCCTAAGCCGCTTTTTTAATTGCTACTAGCACAACCGCATCACTACAGACCGTTTAAGATCTCATCGCTCAAAGTAAGCTCATCGTTACGGTTCACATTTATACCCGCAGATATGATGCTACGCGCAATCTCTTTTGCTTGTTCAAGAGAGTGCATCTCATAAGTACCACACTGGTACTCATTCAGCTCAGGAATTTCTGATTGTTCAACCACGGCTAACACATCTTGCATCGCTGCCAACCAAGCATCCGCCACAACAGACTCTGAAGGTGTGCCAATTAAGCTCATGTAAAAGCCAGTACGACAACCCATTGGAGAGATATCGATGATCTCAACACTATCGCCATTAAGATGATCACGCATGAAGCCAGCAAAAAGATGCTCAAGCGTATGAATCCCTCTTTCGCTTAATATCTGTTTATTGGGCACGCAAAAACGCAGGTCAAACACTGTTATTGTATCGCCCTTAGGGGTAGACATAGACTTGGCAACACGAACAGCAGGTGCATTCATTCGAGTGTGGTCAACGGTAAAGCTATCTAATAACGGCATAATGAGTCTCCAATTGCGCTTTCTAATTGAGCATGGGGTAGGTTACAGCCTAAAGCGACTGTAAGTCATTTTTATTATAATCAGTGATATTTACCCAGCCCCGCCTTGGAGTCAACATCAGCGTCATAAACTTTTTTCAATGACTTATCATCTATATTTATAAGCAAATAAATCATACAAAAATATATTTCACAGAAACTTAGCCAACTATCGGCCTAACGGCAGGATATACAGCAGTAATTGAATGGCAGATTGCGTTTAAAACAGCATCAAAATAACCCATTAACTCGCTATAGGTCAGCGATGATTTATTGGACGTAAAACGAAAAAATCACAGCCATGCTGTGATTTTTTCGTACCCGCGTTGCGAATGCTTCTAGCCTTTACATTTAGGCGATGCAGGCACAGCAGACTCTTTTGCCCACTCTTCAGGGGTAAAGGTATGCATAGACAGTGCATGTAATCCTTGAGCAAACTCTTCAGCAAGCGCCTCATTAACAGCACGATGTCGACCTATAAGGCGCTTACCATTGAATTGGCTACTGCTAATAATCACTTTAAAGTGAGTTTCCGAGTTGGGCGGTACATGATGATTATGACTTTCATTGATCACTTCTAAGTGTGTTGGCGAAAGTGCGGTGGTGAGTTTTTCGGTAATGATCTTTTCAACTGACATAACGAGGCTCTCAAATGGCATAAATCCGATTGCGGCAGGTTACTGCCATGAGCCGAAAAGATCAACTGTCGGCAAAAGACTAAGACTGTCCGCGGTTAACATAGTGGTTATCAGCAGGCAAAAAATTGCCAACGGACCAAGTGACGGATAACACGCTATTTAAATAACATTTGCTCTTAAGCCTTCAGACACACCTTCCAATAACTCCAATACACTGGCATTGCTGACCTCTATAGGCAGCAAAACGGTCAACTTAGAGGTAAACATCGTTTCGCCAATCACTGAGACATGGACACGGTTAAACTCCATATGTTCGATCGCTAAATCTAAATTGACTAACACATCAACAATATCTCGAGTCAGTCCCGGACGGTCCTTGCAGTCAACATTAAAGTTAACCGCTCTTAGATTATGTAGCTCGGCGCAATGAGACGGCTCGAACATCACATTAAGTTTAGGAAACTCGCTTTTAAGCATGACCTTTAACTGCTCAGCCTTTTCCTCTTCAATCGCTATCTTTAGCAATGCAGCAAAATGATGGTCAACTTTAATCACTTTACTGGTTATCCATTCACCGCCAGACTCACGGGTCAGCTGTGCAAGCGCTTTAATCACTCCTGGTGTCACTGCGCCCAGCACGGTTGCTATAAACATCTTTTTCATTGAAAACTCCTTACTGTCGCTAAAGCTTGAATGGGAGATTGTGGGCTAGCGTAGCTTAGTAACATCTCTGAAAATACTCACAATTACTATTCAATCCCCCCGCGGCTAAATTCAGCATAGAGTAAATATTTATAGTAAAGTGCGAACTGGATAACAAAACAGTATAAATTAACAGCAAACTTAAGCCTGATGAAAACCGACTATCAACTTTCTAAAAGTATAGTTAATTCTCGTTTGTTTCACTCGCATCCGCTTGGGTAGTGCATGCTCCCACTCTTGCTGCATTGGCCAATGCATGATCAGTAAATCGCCACCATTCAAGGTTAAGACTGTTTTTTCTTTAGTCCGTCTATTGCGAATAAAAAAGTCCCGACTTGCGCCAATAGTCACAGAGGCGATATCACTACCAGGCTCAATCTCTTTTTCATCATCACTGTGCCAGCCCATCGATTCAGTGCCATCTCGATAGCAGTTAACCAACACACCGTTACTCACCAATGAATACTCTCGGTTCAATTTTAGCCTCAGCTTTTCAGCATATTTCGGCCAAGGCAATGCTTCGATAAACAAGCCAGAATAGAAATAGTCACAACCTTTATCGGCAAACCAAATTTGGCTACGTGGGATCGGGTGGCTTTTACCATATACGGTCAATTTAGGGCTTGTCATTGGATAGCTCTCTGCTTCAATTAACAAAGCCTGCTGTTGCGCTTGACTAAGATAGCCCTTTATTAAGGTATACGGCGCCGCGGTTTTACCACTAAACAACGTCTCATCCCTTGGCTTGCTGGCTGCTTTGGCTTGTAAGGGCTCTTGCTCATCGAACCCAAAGCCTACTTGTTTCATACCCTCTCCTCTCAAACCGTCAAATGACTAATTAAATGGCTATAGATATAAGCTTACGTCTAACATATACCTAAGATCATAAATCTGCGATAATACGCGCCCTCTTTTATTAGGTACTTATTGGCATATGACGACACAATTTTCAGTATCGGGTATTGAACTCGAACTCTTCCGTTACCCTAGCAGACAAGAGTCAAATCTGCAGGCATGGGATGCTGCCGATGAGCACCTAATAAAGCATCTAATCGATTCCGATCAAAAAGCCGTTAATAGCGCCGTTATAAATGATAGCTTTGGCGCGTTAACCACGGGCTTGTTATCAATCGCTGCTGACTGGCCGCTTACCCTTGAAACTGACGCAAAAACAAGCTTGTTAGGCACAACTCAAAACCTAGCGCGTAATCAGTTAAGTGACGCTAGCCTTAGCTGGGTTAATAGCCGTGATGAATTGCCGCAAGGTATCGGACTGGTATTGATGAAACTGCCTAAGAACCTTAATTACTTTAGCCACCAGCTAAAGAGATTATCGCAAGTTTTACCCGCTGGTACACAAGTGTTGATTGGCGCTAAAGCTAAATCAATAAATAAATCACTATTAGAAACCATCGCTCGTCATCTAGGAGAAGCAAGTGCAAGTCTAACCTGGAAGAAAACCCGGGTGATCACCTGCATCGCAGATGGTAAGCCGCGCACTTTACCGACTACCACCAATTGGTCAGTCCCTGAATACAAACTGCAAATAAGTAACTTAAGTAACGTGTTTGCTGCAAGTAAGCTCGACATTGGCGCTCGCATCATGCTCGATAACATGCCTAAAGGTGAGTTTAAATCAATCGTCGACTTGGGTTGTGGAAACGGAATTTTGGGTCTGCATGCTAAACAGTGCTTTCCAGAAGCTTATATCCACTTTATTGATGATTCTGAAATGGCCGTTGCTTCAGCAAAAGACAACTGGGCGCTTAACCAGCTTGATAACCCAGAACTTGTCGGTGAACAAGCAACGTTTGGTTGGGATGATTGTTTAACCAATATGAGCGAAGGCTTCCGCCCAGATCTGATATTGTGTAACCCGCCCTTTCATCAAGGCGAAGCCATTACCGATCATATCGCCTGGCAGATGTTCCTTGATGCCTTTAGACGTTTAAAAAATGGCGGTATTTTACATGTAGTGGGTAACCGTCATTTGGCTTACCATGTAAAGCTGCAGCGTATTTTCAAAAACTGTACTACGGTAGCCTCAAATGGAAAATTTGTGATTTTACAAGCGCAGAAAATCAGTAAGAAAGCGCAAGATCCTGAAATAGCCGCCGACTCTGCAATAGAACAGACATCTGAAGCGCCGCATCCACAAAGTGCGTTATACGGTAAGCCAAACAGTTAAATACATACCAAGCTACAAGATGTAAAACGGTGAGCCATTGGCTCACCGTTTTCATTTGTGGTTAACAATCGATATCAACTAGCTACTTCACTTCAGCCACGCCTTTTGAGTTATCACTTGCAGAGCCATCGCCAGCTGTAGTTTGCTGATCCGATTGAACCTCTGCTGTTGCTGGCGGTGCAAATAATACTTTAAAGCGTTGTAATGGACTTAAATTGGCACTCAATGCTTGTTTAAACATATCGCGCCATTCGGTAAAGGTCACGACTATGGGGTTGAAGCTATTAATAGGTTTTGTGATCCCGTACTGAACAGTTTCAACTTCTTTGGCAAAAGTACCAAATAGACGATCCCAAATAATTAAAATACCGGCATAGTTTTTATCAATGTATTGCGGATTGCGGCCATGATGCACCCTATGGTGTGAAGGTGTATTAATCACCCACTCAAAAATACCTAAGGATTTTATCGCTTGGGTATGCACAAAGAACTGTAAACCTAAATTCAGCAGCACCACAAATACCACCCAATTAGGGTCAAAGCCAACAATGACTAATGGCAACCAGAAAATCCACATTCCTGCCAAGGGGTACATCAAGCTTTGACGAAATGCAGTACTGAAATTCATATTTTCAGAGCTATGATGAGCAACGTGTGCCGCCCACATCCAACGAATACGATGGCTTGCACGATGGAACCAGTAATAACAGAAGTCTTGAGCAACCATCAGTGCGACAAATGTCGCGCCATTCATCTCTATATCGAATAAGCGCCAGCCAAAAAACAGTAAATACAGTTTCGCAATTAACAGCCCGGTAAGGATGTCAGTGATTTGGTGCATGGCTGCCAAACCAAAATTACACAAGACTTCAGGTAGATGATAACGAGCATTGAGCGGCAATCGATTTTGCCTATCTCCCACATACCATTCCAGCAAAATACAGACGAAAAAGATTGGCGCAAGTACCAAAAGCAGTACTTCGGGGTGTGAGATCAGTGAATTAAAATCCATCTTATTATCCATTTCCTATAAATCCTTTATCATTACCAACGAGCAAAGTGATCTTCAGTTAATCCCAATACATTATCTAACTGATGTTTATTACCTAAATTATCGAGGATATGGCCGCTGTAATGGCCTAGGTACTGCCTAAAGTTACTCTTTATCAACCAAAGGTTCAGTTTTTCCTGGCGGCAGTTAAGCGGGGTAAAGTTGAGTTCAATTTGGCCATTGTCAGAAAAGATCCGCCAACAACCTGCTTGCTGTTCTTTGGTTGTTTGGCGGGTGAAATCAAAATGAACCGCTCCCAGTAAATGCCGCTCACCATCAATCCAAAATGCATTTTCGCTGCTGCCAGTTTCATTCACTCCCGCCGCAAGGTTTAGCCCAATACTGCCAGTATCTGTTAGCGCATTAATACTTGCCCAACGCCAGCTAGTTTCTCGGCGCATGAAACCTGCGCTGAAATCATAGCCAGCAGTAACCCTTTGCAAGGGTTGTGGCTCGTGATTAATCGCCAGCTTACCTTTTACCGTTAACGCATTATGTTTTTGAGTGTAAGTCCAGCCGCTGTACCCCGTTGGATTACACATCGCCATCGGCAAACTCAATGGCTCTGGTTGTAAAATCAGATCAGCGTCTATACCAAGGGTATTGAGCTTTACTCGCCACTGCCCCTGCTCAATATCAAACTGGATCTCGCCTTTTGCGCCTTTGATGCTGGCATAGCCTTGCATCGGAGATTCGGACATTTGATATCCCATCCCCAGCGGTTTGAGCCAGCTAGCTTCAATCAAGTTGTTTTGCTTAACGTCATACAAATAACAAAATGCACTACCAACATATCGAATGTCAGCCAATGCGACCCCGATGACAAAGTGAGGCGTTACGATACTGGCAAATTGAAACTGTTTATAATCGAAATGTTTAGCCCAACTTGAAGCTGGCTTATCCATATCATTAAAGTAATTAAAGTTATCAATACCTAGCGTTAATACTGGACCATCAAAATGGCCGAATTGAGGCCTACCGCTATCATCGATAAGAGATTGTGGCGCCGCTACACTGGATAACATCTTTGGCATCCATAAGGTGCTTTTGGCAGTCATTAATGAGCAACTCCATGAAAGTATTTGACCTTTTACTCTAACTGGAACTGATGCAGGTTAAAAGCTATTCAGCAATATTTTGTTAGCAAACTGTAAATAAAATAATTAGGATATCTTAGTGGTAGCTTACTAATGTGCTTGAAAGGGATATACAGCTAGATTTGAGCGAAAAAGAAATTTATGACGCCTTCAGATAAAAAGACGCCATGCTTAACGAAACTGGCTTTGCTAAAACTTATAGCTCATACCAAAGTTTAAGTTCTGAGCCGTTAACTCTTGAATAGGAATATACTGGTACTCAATGTTCATCCCAAAACCAGAATGAAAGCGAACTTCCCAACCCACAGCAGTATATAGGTCTTGGCTATTGTTGCTCTCATGAAAATATTCGTCATTGCTAAATGGGCGGCCTCTGTCATAACTAAGCTCATTCGCACTGACACCTAACTTAGCATACAAGCGATTTCTTTCAGAAAGTTGATATTGACCATAAAGCGCTGCTCTAAAGCCTGAGTACTCAATGTTTTTAATACCGTTAAAAACACTTGTCAGTGCCGACCCAAGTCCAGCATCTCCAGCAAAGTAGCCCGCTTCGATACCAAAATTATCGTGCCACATATAGCGATAGTAGATATCATAGACAAAGTTATCACCATCAGATGAGTCCTCATCGTCTATCCCATCAAAATCATTAAATCCATAGCCAACGCTTCCACCAACTATATGATCTCCTTGTGCAGCCATTGCACTGCAACTCAATAACCCCGCGACAACTAATGTTAAAATACGCATATTGATTCCTTTAATACACCTTTATAAGGGCAGTGGATTCTACTAACCCACCAACAAGCGAGCAGTCTATTTGCACTGCAAGCGCATAATATATCAGCATTTACAACATTATCTATATAAAAGTCAGTCGAAAGCACTGCCCCAGCTAAAACTTCCTCTACTGTGGAATTCCGATCCTGTTCTGGTATGCTGATGCCATCTAATTTTCAACGACACCTTTGATAATGAAATCTTTATTTTTAGTCATAGCCGCGGCATTTACTGTTATCGGTTGTGCCAGTCAGGCACCAACCCATATTGCATTAAACCCTGAAGTTCCAAACATTAGCCAACAAACAGGTATTCAGTTGCCGATAGCCATTGATACTATCGATATACGTTCAGCGAACTTTATTGTCAGGTTTAATAATGGCGACAACGCTGCTCGCCTAGTGAGCCCGAGCGAAGCACCACGTATGCAAATGGATCAGGTATTTAGAGATGGTTTTTCACAAGCTGGTTATCGTGTTGATCCTAGTTCGGTTAAACATTTACAAATCCAACTAGAGCAGTTACTCACCGACGTTGATGAAGGCACCTTTGGTTTTGAAGCAAATAGCCAGATTGTTATTAATGTCATTGCACAAAACGCTAATCAGTCGTTAACTAAGCGCTACCGTGCAAAAGGGTTACTGAAAGGCCCCTTTGGTGCTGATTTTGCCACCCTTGAGCTTGAGATGAACAAGTTACTTGGGGAGTTAACCCACGATATTATTAACGACCCAGAACTTAACCAGTTCATTCAGCAATAAAAATAGCAAAGGAAGATTATGAAATCTTGGATGATAAAATGTATTAGCCTAGCCGCAATATTACTTACCCCGTTTGCCAATGCCGTTGATATTCAACCCAATACGCTTTATCCGCAAGTTGAGTTTGACACTAGTATGGGAACAATCGTGGTTGAACTCGATAGAACTCGAGCGCCGCTGACCGTTGATAACTTTCTCACCTATGTCGTGAAAGGTCACTACGACAATACTCTGTTCCACCGTGTTATCGCGGATTTTGTGGTGCAAGGTGGTGGTCTAGATTTAAACAAAGAGGAGCGCCCAACGGACGAACCTATCATCAATGAATCTGGCAATGGTCTATCGAATCTTACTGGTACTATTGCTATGGCACGAGAAAATGAGCCCCATAGCGCCACCAGCCAGTTTTACTTCAACGTGGTAGATAACGAAAAGTTAGACCCTTCATCTCGTCGCTGGGGCTACGCAGTATTTGGCGAAGTCACCTCAGGGATGGAAGTATTAGCCGCAATGGCTTTAGTGCCAACAGAGTTTAATAGCAAGTTAGAATGGCCTGACTTTCCTGTTGAAGATATCATCCTTAAGCGGGCTAAATTATTACCTAGAGACTAATTAATCAGTCTTCATTGGATATTTTATAAAATATTTAAAAAATATTGACCAAAAAATCTAAAAGACGTTCTATACTGATATTGCTAAAGCAAAAGGAGGCGGTTCAATGACACCAAATCAGTTCATTGATGATAAAGCGCCCCAGCTGGCTTTCTACGGAAAAGCGTTTTTAAGTAATCAACTCGATTTCAATGAAATCCAGCTATATCTATGGGACACCCTAGAAGAGTGGCAGATGTATGACCATCAGGGTGATGCGCAAACGGATATGGAACGTGTGTTTTGGCACCTACTGCATTCCTTCGATAGATGGCCCAGCTGGGCAATCAGAGGTAATCAGTTCTTGAGGCAACAGGTAGACGACTGTTGCGACTACCTAAGTATTGGCGGTCAAATACCTCAAGGATGTGTAGGGATCAGGCCTTAGTTCTTATCTAAAGCTAAAACTAAAAGCTACACCCCAAGCCCAAACCTATCCGGTTTGGGCTTTTTAATGAGCTAAATCCATTCACCACCGTACAATTTTCCCGCCACACCAGTATCAATGAATAGTTAGCGAGTTAGAACTGTATTATTCCCTTGAACCCAAACTCACTGCACCGTAAGCTAGCTTTATCTTTACTCGTTAAGCAATCATATGCCTTCAGTGACCAAGCTCTCCTATTTCCAACGCATTAAAGATTCACTCTCCATCTACTGCCATAAACGGGTTTTAAGCCTATTGCTGCTTGGTTTCTCTGCTGGCTTGCCCTTAATGCTCGTTTTTTCAACATTATCTTTTTGGCTCAGAGAAGCTGGAGTAGATAGAACCGCTATCGGCTATTTTAGCTGGATAGCCTTGGTTTATGGTTTTAAATGGGCATGGTCGCCACTGGTTGATCGCATGTCATTACCTTTGTTAACTCGCTTTTTAGGTCGCCGCCGTGGCTGGATGATCTTCGCGCAACTGACTTTGGTGCTTGCCATTATAGGAATGAGCCAAAGTGATCCCTTGGTCGACATTGATAAGCTTGCACTGTTTGCTTTGATGGTTGCTTTTGCGTCAGCAACACAAGACATCGTTATCGATGCATTTAGAATTGAATCTGCCTCTGAAAAGATGCAAGCAGCATTAGCGGCCGCCTACCAAGTGGGTTATCGCAGCGCGATGATTATCGCCACCGCAGGGGCATTAACGATTGCAGCCTGGGTTGAGCCGAGCAGTGAGGCTTATAGCCTAGAATCATGGCAAACCGCTTACTTAGCCATGGCAGGCCTAATGTCGATTGGTATCATTACCACCCTGTTTAGCGCCGAGCCGCAAGTTGAAGCCAAAGAGGCTGACGCAAAAGAAGCTGAGCTTAAACAAAAATTTTCACAGCGTTACCCTCGTGCTGTAGCAGGTGCTCTATCCTGGTTATACACCGCAAGTGTATTGCCTTTTCTTGATTTCTTTAAACGCTACGGCAAAAGCGCACTGCTGATCTTATTGTTAATCTCTACCTACCGCATCTCAGATATCGTGATGGGCGTGATGGCTAACGTATTTTACGTCGACATGGGATTCTCTAAAGCGGAAATTGCCACCTTAAGTAAAGTCTATGGTCTGATTATGACCTTGGTAGGCGCCGGTGCTGGCGGACTATTAGTGGCTAAATATGGCACCATGAAAACGCTATTTTTAGGTGCCTTTCTCGTAGCCACCACAAATCTGCTATTTGCTTACCAAGCTGTACTTGGCTACAACGTGCCGTTTTTAACGCTGGCGATCTCAGTCGATAACTTCAGTGGTGGGGTGGCCACTGCGGCCTTTATTGCTTACCTGTCGAGTCTAACGAGTACTGGATACAGCGCAACTCAATATGCATTGCTATCATCGATTATGCTGTTGTTCCCTAAGTTTGTTGCGGGTTTCTCCGGCGCCTATATCGATGCCTATGATTACGTCAGCTTCTTTATCGGTGCCAGCTTAATCGGTTTCCCGGTGCTTGGGCTTATACTCTTAGTGCAAAAATATGTGCCCAGCAGGCCAACCGAACTCACAACAGATTTAGAACAGCAAAAAGAGCTCAACAACTAACCGTTAATATTTAAATAGCTTATATAAGCAAACGCGATAGCAGCGATGGTCTGTAATCACAGAAAGTGCTGTTCAAATGAATAGCCTATAACTTTTATGAATACAGCGTTTATTAGATACGGTGGTTTAAATCACTAATGAGTAAGCAAAATAATCAATTAGTTTAAGTTCAGGCTATAAGGGGACCCAATTAATCAAAAGTAAATTGATTTTAATCAACCACTTAAAATATTGGCCAAGTTTTTGCTAAAACATTATTCTTCAGGACGTCATAAGGACTAAATATGGATATCAGTAATATAATCATCGTCGCTATCGTGTTTTTTGCCATTTTTGGTGCGGATTTTTTTAAATACCGCTTACGTATGAAACAACTAGAAGCAAAAATTGATAGCAGTGACAAGATGAAACTCATTGATGAGGTTGATAGTATTAAACACCGTTTGGTGGTGTTGGAAAAAGTTATTACCGACAAAGGTTATGAAGTGAATGAAGAAATCAACAAACTAAAATAACAACTTAATCTAAGAGAGCTGCTCTTTGAGCAGCTCTCTGTTCATCAGTCCCTGAAATTATTCAAGTTCGGACTAGGTGATAACTTTCGAATAGTATAACGACTCAATCCCTAAAATTATTAAACTGGAAAGGCTGACCGAGATCAGCTTCGCGAGCTAAAGCCATTACCGCTTGTAGGTCGTCACGCTTCTTACCTGTTACCCGCACTGAATCCCCTTGAATAGAAGACTGTACTTTAAGTTTGCTATCTTTTATCTGTTTAACCAGCTTCTTAGCAATTAACGTTTCAATCCCCTCTTTAAATTTCACTCTTAAGGAGAAGGTTTTACCGCTGTGCACCGCCTTGTCATCAACATCCATCGACTTAGGATCAACGTTACGTTTACTCATCTGCATACGCAGGATATCGACCAACTGCTGGCATTGAAAATCATCTTCAGCCGACAGTGTTACCACGTGATCTTTATATTCGATGCTCGCTTCCTTGCCACGAAAATCGAAACGACTCTTTAATTCACGTACCGAGTTGTCTACGGCGTTACGTAATTCGACTTCATTCACTTCTGAAACAATATCCATTGAAGGCATGCGTTTGGCTCTTAAAGATTAATTTGAGCGTATTTTACCCACGAACAGCGGTGACTTGAAGAGCCGAACGAGATTTAATTGATAGTAAGCATAGTTATTGGTGACTTTAATCGGCTATTTTTCTATGATGAAGACAAATCTCTTTAGTGTGTATGATGTGATCAACCGACAGAATATATTTAAGTTAGCTCTAGCGGTAACCTTAATGGTTGTCAGTTACTTGGTTTTTTCAAAGCCAAGCTACAACATCAACACCATTCCTCACTTTGATAAAATTGGCCATATCGGGAGCTTTTTCGTCCTCTCGTACCTAACCTATTTCGCTTTTAAGCCGAGATGGTATCTGCTCGCAATAGTACTGGCTTTCTATGCTGTTTTTATCGAAATGGTGCAGTCACAACTCTCTTATCGTAGCGCCTCATTTGCCGACTTTATCGCTGATATGGTAGGTATTTTGTTGTTTTACTTTACTCAATGGCTCTATAACAGGTACTTCAAAGCCAGCAGATTTGTTGACAATAATGCCAATTAACAATATGTGTTGTTTATTCAAAGAGTCTAACTAGAGAATGAGTGCTAATAACTATTCTGCAATCATTGACAAACACAAGCTCCCTCAGGTTTCCATCATTGGTGCAGGAGCGATTGGGCAACTCATTTATCAACAGCTCTCTCGCTCAAATACTCAGGTTAACTTCATTAGCCGCGCAGACCAGTCACAGCAACAAGCCGTTACGTTTACCAATCTAGCGCAACAACAAACAACTTGCGCCGCTATGTTTATAGGCCGTAATGATTGGTCCCAACAGCTGGTAGACACAAAGTTGCTCATTGTTTGCGTAAAAGCCTATCAAGTTGTAACGGCACTTAAGCCTCTCATTAAGCGACTTCGTCACGATTGCCACATCTTATTATTGCATAATGGCATGGGACCACATTTAGAGGTCGCAAACATGCTTAATGGACAAGGTTTAAGCTTAGGTACTACTTCCCAAGGCGCATTGAAAAAATCAGCATGGCACACACAACAAACAGGCCAAGGCGTTACTCAACTGGGTCATTTCACCGGTCCTATGCTGAGTGAAACAATCAAAATGTCGCTACTATCAAGTATTCCACAAAGCCAATGGTTTGAAGATATATTGCCAATGCTTTGGCAAAAGTTAGCCATTAATGTCGCAATTAACCCAATGACCGCAATACATGATTGTCGCAATGGCGAACTGGCTGCAGCCCAGTATCGAAAAACGATTACTGCAGCGGTGACAGAATTAGCACAAGTTGCCGCCGCTGAATCCATTATGCTTGATTTAACGGTACTGCTCGATCGAGTTTACCAAGTCATTGAGCTGACTGCTGCAAACTACTCTTCAATGCATCAAGACGTTCAGCACCAACGTAAAACCGAAATTGAGGCTATTAATGGTTTTGTGGTGCTAATGGCAAGCAAACACGGCAAGAGTGCAAGGACCAATCAACAGTTATTGGCCAGCATTACCGCTCTAGAACAAACCTATTCAAACAAAGCTTAAGACCTATTTCATCATTAGATTTTTTCCATCACAATAAAACCCTCTCGTTTTGGACATCAAGCAATATTCTGAATTCCGACTAAAATTAAGCCATTAGTCCCGACAGATCTAGCTGGAAAGACAAAAGGCGCATTTAATGCAAAGAGAACAATGGAACTCAAGAACAGGTTTTATCCTTGCCGCCGTGGGTTCTGCAATTGGCTTGGGCAATATTTGGCGTTTTCCCTATATGGCCTATGAAAATGGTGGCGGCGCTTTTTTCATTCCTTACCTATTTGCCATGCTCTCTGCAGGAATCCCTTTTATGATCATGGAATTTAGTCTTGGGCATAAATACCGCGGTGCGGCGCCTAAAGTTTTTGCTAAGCTTGGACAAAGTATCGGGGTTAAGCTGGAGTGGTTAGGTTGGTTTCAGGTGTTTATAGCGGCAGTCATTGCCGTTTACTATGTTGCTATTATCGGTTGGGCAATGTCTTACCTGGTTTTTTCTATCACTCAAAGCTGGGGCGCTGACACCAACGACTTTTTCTTTAAAAGCTACCTGCAGCTAGGTGATAACTCCCCCACAAACCTTGGAGGCTTACAGTTTCATATCGCACTGCCTATGACTTTAGCCTGGGGAGTGACCACCTTGGCGGTATACTCAGGTGTCAAAGCGGGTATTGAACGAGCGAGCAAAATCATGATGCCACTGCTGTTTATTATGGTGTTATTACTCATAGGCCGCATCATTATGCTACCCGGGGCGCTAGAAGGTCTAGACTACCTGTTTCGCCCCGATTTCAGCAAGATTTTAGACGCTAAGGTATGGTCAGCTGCTTATGGGCAGATATTCTTCACCCTAAGTGTCGGCTTTGCCATCATGCTAGCCTACTCTAGCTATCTGCCAGAAAAGTCAGACATCAATAACAATGCCTTTATGACTGTTTTGATTAACTGCGGATTCTCAATTCTCGGCGGCATCATGATTTTTGCCGTCTTAGGCTATATGGCAGCAGAACAATCAAAACCAATTACAGAGGTTGTAACCTCTGGCGTAGGGCTCGCTTTTGTCACCATTCCTGCGGCGATCAACTTATTGCCCATCCCTTATATTCTCGGTCCGCTGTTTTTTTTGGCATTAGTGGTCGCGGGGCTCAGTTCGCACATATCAATTATTGAGGCTGTGGTATCCGCCGTCATCGATAAAGTGAATATTTCGAGAAAAAAGGCTGCATTATTGGTCTGTGGCCTTGGTTATATCACCTCTCTGGCATTTTCCAGCAATGGTGGCTTGCTGCTGCTCGATCTGGTCGATTACTTTATTAACAATGTCGCACTGTTAACGAGCTGTCTAATAGAGCTACTGATTATGGGCTGGCTATTTAAACTCGCTAATGTACGTGAATACGTCAACCGTTGTAGTGAGTTTAACGTCGGTCAATGGCTTGTCATCTGCTTACGCTATATTAGCCCGATTATGTTGGCGGGGATCCTTTTCAAAAACCTTATCAATACCATTCAAAATGGCTACGGAGATTACCCCATTGCCGATCAACTGTTTCTTGGCTGGGGACTCATCGCAGTCATGCTGTTCTGCGCCATCTTCATCGGCCTTGTTTCTAACCCAAATCAACCAGAGGAGCGTAATCAATGAGCACTGGAGCGATGACGATGATGATACTGGCGTTAATAATAACCTGGGGCGGCGCTGCAGTTTGCATTTCTATTGCGATGAAAGCATCGTATAAGAAATAGTCTTCGTTTCACAGAGTAGATATTCGAATATGTAAAAAGGCTAGTATCTTTTGATACTAGCCTTTCATTACTTATAAAACGATTTTTTATTGCGACTTTGACTGATAACTCTAGTTCATTTCAATATCAGATTTATCGGTTATGCGTTTGAACACCTTCTATTAATGAAAACCGCCAAAGGCAATAAGCATCTATTTCGATGCCTATTTAAACTAGAGCGATAAGTTGTACTCTAAGTATGCGAAACGCCCAATATTGCTATATACAGATTGCTGGTAGAACGGCCAGCTGTTCCATTGACTGAATGAAGGTTGAGCATCAAATAAGTTACGAACACCAAGTGTAACTGATTGTTGGCCCGTTATATCATAGGTACTAACCCAATCCCACTGAGTGTAGCTTGCGTGATGAAAGCCAGATGTAGTTCCGTCATCATTTGATACGTTACCAATTAAATCACATGATTTATTTGCTGTATCACGCTTTTGATACTGTTCATATCCAGGAAGGTAGCGAACGCTTAGAGTATTTGTCCAATCACCTGTTGTTAATCCCAAATGAGCATTACCATTCCACTTACGAGTAGCATCATCAGCAACCCAGTCACACAAAGGTTGTACAGCAGATGATTGAGTCTCATTTGTAAGGAATTGCTCAGCATACAAGCCTGACTTTAAAGTACCAAAGCTAAACTCATGTGAATACGCAAGATCCCAAATAATGCCGCTAGCAGATTGCTGAGTTAAATTCTGTAGGTTGGTTTCTACATAGCCCCTTTTATCACCACGAATACCACCATTATGGCGAGTCACCAGGTGCGTATTACGTCCAACAGCCTCATCATCCAAGATCTCTTGTAATGATAAAGAACTAATAATATTTTCAAGCTCGAGGCTCCAGTAATCAACAGTCAATGAAAGATCATCGGTTATGTCGTAAGAAAAACCAGCTCCCCAAGACTTAGATGTTTCAGGCTCTAGATTTGGGTTACCACCACTTCGAGAATTAATCTCTGTTGTTGCGCAATCCCCCTCTGACGCTGAACCGCCTGCAGCTTTTTGTTTATTACATAGCAACTGGTCGATGCCTTTGGTTACCCCCCTAGACTCTGCCAAAAATAAATAGTCTAAATCAGGTGCTTTAAAGCCCGTACCATAATTGGCGCGCAACAATAAACCATCCATTGGACGGTAGCCAATTCGACCTGAATAGGTCAATTCAGATGCATCTGAAATATCCCAGTCAGCATTATCTTGACGCACTGCTAGTTCGATATCTAAGTTGTCAAGAACAGGTAATGAAACCTCTAAGAATACGCCGGTGTTGGTCAGTGAACCACCACCATTAGAGCCAGCCCCACCAATGATCGTCCCCGCAACACTTGCCGGATCCGAACGATCTAAATACTCTTCACTGCGGTAATCGACACCAAATGCCAACCCTATATCACCACCGCTAAGCAAATCCTCAAAGCCACCACTCACAGACCAAGTAGATTGGAGCATGTCAAATTCACCAGTTCGGTGTATTGATGCCTGTAACGCATCACAAGTCGCTTTTAGCTCTGCAGACTGACAATCATTAATTATAAATGGGTTCAAAGTACCGTCTGCGAACTTAGCTTCAACCTCTGGCTTGATAAGCTGACCACCTCGACCAATTTGACGACCAGTACTCGATGAGTAACCAAGATCAAAACGGGTACTCCATAAGTCACTAATTGTGTAATCAGCTCCCATAACCGCCTCGAAAGAGTCATTGGTAACATCTTTTTCGCGGTTACCAAAGCCTAAATAACGACGACCAACAGAGGCCTTCGTCCCAGAAAGATTAGGGTCTGCTAATGAATCTAAGAAAAACTTTGCAGCTTCTGGATCATCTTTATAAATATCATTTGTTATAAAGTCTGCTAAATATGGGCTTTCGGTAATGTCAGCATAGCCTGGTGCTGCACCATTTGAGACGACAATATCCATACGTGTATATCTAAACTGAGCATCGACAACCAAGTCGTCTATAGGAGTATAATTAACTGATGTAAACATCGATACCTTGTTCGCTTTCGGTGCGACTTGGTATAGATGTGCATAAGAATACTTACATCCCCCCCACGAGTTAGCTTCTTCACAGTCTGACCATGGAATAACAGGGCTCGTATAACTAACGTCACCGTCATCATTGCGCACAATGTTGCCATCAGCATCAAGCTTAGGTTGGGTTAACTCAACGAACCCTGGAATACCATAACCACTACTCCCGTCACCGCCAGGCCCCCCACGAAAGTTTGAATTCCCCATCTCACGATCAGTAAATTGAATTGGCTCACGAGTTAAGTATTCACCGGCAAACATGATATTCATTTTTTCGGTTGAAGTTCCGGCAACCATCTGCAATTGGAACTCATCACCATCTTGATGTTTGGTGGCTGCACCATACTTAGCTTTAAAATCAAAACCATCAAAGTCTGATTTAGTAATAATATTAATTACCCCAGCAATAGCATCGGAGCCATAAACTGCTGAAGCAGAGTCAGTCAACACTTCGATACGGTTAACGGCTGCCATTGGTATTTGGTTAATGTCTGTAAACACACCGCCAGCAGCATTTTTTGGCAGTCGACGTCCATTAAGCAATATCAGAGTGTAACTAGAGCCAAAACCTTTTAGGCCAACACTCGCAGCCCCAGCGGTTTGAGATAGCGTTGCAGATTCGTTAAAACCACCAACAGAAACTGTATTACGTAGAAATTCAGAAATTGTAGATAAACCTGAATCTTCGATATCTTTCGCTGTTAAAATATTAACAGGTGTGGTGCCTTCAATATCAGTTCTTTTTATTCGCGAACCGGTAACTTGAATTCTTTCCACATTAGCGCTTTCTTCTGTTGCAGCAAATGCGGCAGGTGTAGAAATTACCGCAGCTACTGCTGCACTAACTAATGCAATACTCGTGCACTTTACGGGTAAATAGTTGTTAAACATCATAGAGCTCCCAATACTTGTTTTATTGTTTTGTACAAATTTCCCAGGCCTTAGTTAAACTATCTGGCCTAGTAAAAATGCGTACGCATCAAAACACAGCAACATCCTGGCAACAAATGAAAAACACTCAAGTAACACAAAAGTACAGCAAGTTAAGTAATAAGTTGTACGTCAAAGTAACTATAAACACTCCTTCAGCCCTAAAAACCATTGCCTAGACAATATTTCGACGAAGAAAGTATAGAAATAATAAATAACTACGATGGTAGTAATAAAATTACTAATCATAATGTAGTGGTACGGTGAATTT